>NZ_JALUYR010000030.1 GCF_027012695.1 Thermococcus sp. | reverse complement strand
TAGTAGAAGTTGTATCTCCCGATTTTAAAGACCATATATCTGCTATTAAAACTTCCAAAAAACTTGAAAAAGAACTTAAAGACCCCTCTATTAGCCTTTCTATTTTGCCAGCTGATTAAATTAGCAATTATTAAGTTAATGCAAAAACTTTAATAAATCTTTTTCAACTTATATCAACTCCTCCTTCGCATCTTCTCACCGCTATTAAATAGTGAGGATATTCCAATTGGATATAATCCATAAGAACTTCCCAAGTTAAAGTTTCTTCGGGTTTTTCTGGGTTAAATCCCAAAGCTTTTGTATAATTATATGAGGACATCTCTTTAACCAAATCTTTGTGGTAAATGGTTTTAAACACTTTCAAAACGGCATCTAATTCGTCTTTAGCCTCAACTTTAAACAATTTAAGACTTAAATCGTCGCAAATAGCTACCGCAAATTTCCCCATAATAGAGATATTCTAGTTTTTTTTCTAGTTCACTTAATTCTTTAAATCTCTCAACATCATTATTGATTTCTACATATTTAGGTAAGATTTTCAAATATTTAAGGGTCTAAGGAAACCTTAGTTTTGCTATCGGGGAGAGGAAAATCCCTGCCCTCTCTCTTTTTCACCAAGTCTGGTCTAAAGATTTCCTTGTAGGGGTGGAGAATTCTATAGAAATTAGCCTCTTTCCAAGCTTTTTCTATCATCTTTCTTTCTTCCTCGTTTTGGGGTTTTCTCGCCTCTATAACCTCCCATTCGTGTTCTCTTCCATCGTCGAATTTGAAAATTAGAAACTTGTCTCCCGTTGAGTTATGGGCGATTAGAATATCCATAGGGTGGGAAAAATACAAGTCCCAAAGGGGGTTTTGCTCCCGTGGTATTACCGATAGGTCTACATCTAAAATTGTCCCTGTCGGGCTTTTTATTACGGGGACTTTAAACCTCCCTAAACTCTCTTCTACCAAGTCGTATTCTACCAATTTGCCTCCTATAATATCTACCAATTCCACATCTTCTTCAAATACATAAGGTTTTATCTCCCAAATTTCACCCTCGTAATCCGTTTTTATTCCTATTTTGTTTAATGCCTCTTTCACTATCGGATTTCTATTCAACTCCTCAAACATTTTATCCCCGTATAGCCTCAAGCCTTTAGGAATTTCTTTTCCCTCTTCCTTAGCAGTTAGCAATCTTTTCACCAAAACCTTGTCAAACCCTTTAGCCTCAAGCCATTCCGCTATTAAGTCGTATTTTTCAGAGGGAATTACATCTAAATCTTTTAATGCCTCTTTATCTATTGGGGGTAAATCTTTTATTTTCTCCTCTTCTAAATTGTTTAAATATTCGTTCAATTTACCCGTTAAATCGCTATCCTTTTCTAACTCTTTCAATCCCTCACCCTTTACTCTATATACATTCCACCTACCCTTGGAATATTCCAAAAGGAAATCCCCTTTATCCGTTTCGATTTCAAGTTCATTCCCGTCCAAAATTCCCGAAACCTTTTGAACTTTAAAACCCTCTTTGGTGAAAAATTCTTCTAACGCATTCGGAATTAAAATTTTCCACCTCATAATAATGTAAGGTTAACCTATCTCTTTTTTATAAAGAAGAAAAGTTAAGGTTTAATTTCTAAAGTATTCCCAAAGTCTCTAGGGGAAAAATAATATAGGGCAGGGGTATGGATCCCTAAAGAATGCGACGACATAAAAAATGAATTAAAAGTATTAAGAAATTCCAGCTTTCTGGTAAAAGTTTGCAGGCAATATTATCTGTTGGTATTAGCGGAAAAGAAAAATAATAGCTTACGAGTTAAAAGATAAAAAACTTATAGAATTCTTAAAAGAAAAGGTTATTTCAAATAAGGAAAATACTCCGAGTATAAAAAAATGGAAAGAAAAGGCAAGCAAATATACTCCAATAGTTATAGGTCTTATCATTTTGCTGGAATTGGTATTCTTTATCTATGGGTTTGGAGTAAGTCGTATGCTTTTAAGACTTAAAATACTACCGACACAGAATTTTTTAACTTTAATTTCGAAGAATGTCCTACACTCTCGCTTGAAGAAATGAAAAAATTTAAATGCCCCAAGGTTTTAAATTTAATGGAACATCGAAAAATGAATTTTTGTGTTAAAGAAAAGGAGAAAGATAAAATTATTTGTTATTATCCTGTTTGGGTTAAAAATAGCCCTTAAAAAGTTGGCTGTATTTCTTCTCGTCTATTCTAACTTCAAATCCTTTCTTCAATTTTCTCTTTTAAAATGCTTTCCGTGTTAATAGAAAATAAGAGGAAAGGAAATGGAGAAACTCTTTTTCAACCGAATTCCCTATATTTTTTTATTTTTTCTGACAAGGGAGATAAAAGATACGGAAAAGGTGGAAGAGAATAAATACTTGGTAGAGTTGAGCACTGCTAATAAGGTAATTGTGAGAAAGGTATCCAAAGAAGAGGTTAAGCCTCTGATAATGTTTAATCTGATACTATCGGCAATACTTTCGGTAGTATTGACTTTCTACATAGCGGGGATTAAAGGGATACCGATTGTGTTGATAGGGGCATTTTTGCTTTACCTTTATTTTACCCCTTACGCTAAACTACGCTTTGATAATCCTATAACGGTATTGATAGCCTTAGGATACTTTTTTACCCTATCTTTTAAAATTGTGCCGATAGTTTCGGTTTATATTTTTCTAAACAGTGTAATTGTGATGTGGCTATTCAATAGCCTTACAATCTTGTATCTTTTACCGAGAAAAACCTTTTATAAGTTAGAAGAGGTAATTTATCCAACGGGCGAAAGAAAAACCATTAAAGGAATTATAGGTCTTTATTATCGCTCATAGTTCTTTCATTTTGCATAGAATAACTTTTAAGGTCTCTTTTAAAATCGTTTTCACAGATAAATCTTTAGTTGTTTCGATATGGTTCTCTGTTCCTCCTAATGGCTTCCAAATTTCCTAAGCACCTCTAAGTGAGTCTAAAAATTCCCTAAAACCTATAATCGTTTAATCGTTTGGACTCGGCAGTCTGGTTTTTGTTGGTTTAGTGTTTTTAGGCAGCGTTTTAATAGTTGCTGGTGAGAAATTGAAAGATAGGGAAGAGTGAAAAATGGAAAAAGCTATTATTGGTATAACCCTTATAGCTTGGGCTATTGGATTGATAGCTCTTTATCTGGCTTACAGAGGGCAAAAGCGTAAGCAGCACTCCTCCTGATTTCTCCCCTTTACCCTTGGAAAGTTGACCCGACAAAAAAAACCGGCCAAGGCATAAGGCGCTTGGATTGATAGCTCTTTACCTGGCTTTCAAAGGGCAAAACGGCCGACGCTGGCCACGCGCGCCGCAGCCGCCACAAACCACGCCCACCACAGCGCCGTAGGCCACGGCAAAGCCCACACAGGCCACGCGGCCGCCACAGGCACCGCGGCCGCCCACCGCGACCACCCGGCCGCCGCAGGCCGCAGGCCACGGCACAGCCGCCGCAGGCCACGCGGGCACACCAGCTTGGATAGACCTCTATTTCCGCCGAAAATCCGCAGAAATCGGGAAAAAGTCGAAATAGTCCTTGGCGCTCAGGCACTATAGATGTCAAGTTATCGAAAATAGTAGGGGGTACTGGTGAAACCTAAAAGGGATAGGATGGCCTTGCTTGGCCAAGGGCACGGCCACGCCAGAAGCGTGGCCTGGGGTGCAGTCTCAGCTGGTCGGGGCGGAGAAGTGCGGCCAAGAGGGGCAGCCAGGCCACGCGGGGCACCGCCGAGTTGGGTATGCTGGCCAGGGGTGCGGCCGCGGGCAGTACAGGCAACTGGCCAAGGCAGGCAGCTGGTCAGCGTAGGGGTGCAGGCCACGAGCGGGGCCAGTTAGCACCCTACCTTAAAAGGTTAGAGGTTAACTCCTTAAGAAACGCGGCCAGGGCAAAAGCGCGGCCTGTGTGGTCCGGTCCGCAGGACTGCGGGCCAGACCAGAAGTAAACAAAGGCCAGAGATAGACCAACCCACAGGCCAGGGCGTGCCTGGGCTTCGGTTAGAGCTGGCTGCGCGCGTGGCCGC
>NZ_JALUYR010000029.1 GCF_027012695.1 Thermococcus sp. | reverse complement strand
GGACGATTAGATTTTTAAGGCAATGGTAAAGAGTATGTATGGGCACGGGCCGGTGGCTTAGCCAGGACAGAGCGTCGGCCTCCGGAGCCGAAGGTCGCGGGTTCGAATCCCGCCCGGCCCGCCAGAAATTTTCCCCTGGTTGTACGGATAACCGCAGAACAGTCATCCCGATTCCTAAAACAGCCCTTGGGGTGGCCGGTAATGACCGGGGGTGAATCCCCCGGAACGGATCACTTCAGCTTCTCAAGGATTATCGCGGGACAGACCTTGACAACGCCCTCTATCTTCCCGATCCTGTTTGAGATTATGTCAGAAAGGTCTTCACCGTCCCTGGCCCAGACCTCGGCCATTATCATGTGATCCCCACTGGTAAGGTACACCTTCCTCACGAACTCGAACTCCTTGAGCTTGTTCGCAACCTCGAATATCTTCTCGGGAAGCGTGTCAATGCCTGTTAAACTCACGAGATTGTAGCCAAGCCTCGACGGGTCGACTACGGCTGTGTACTGCTTTATCACTCCCGCCTCCTCGAGGGCCTTCACGCGCTTTCTCACGGCAGTCTCGCTTATTCCAAGGACCTTCGCTATCTCCGTGAAGGGGGTGCGAGCGTCCCTGGTGAGCATCTCGATTATTATCCTGTCCCTTTCATCCAGCATATTCCTCACCCCAGAGTCCATCGTCATGTATACACCGAGGTGGTATATTAAGTTTTTGAACCTCCCAGTTCTGGATTCAAACCCTGAGCTTTAGTTTAACAACCGTCTCCACGTGGGGTGTGTGGGGGAACATATCGAGCCCCACGGCGTCCTCAACCGAATATACCTCCCCGAGGTGCCCGAGGTTATCCGCCAGGGTCCGGGGGTTGCAGGAGACGTAGACGATGTTCTCGGGCCTGTCTTTTAAGATTTTCCGGATCAGTTTGGGATGCAGACCCGAGCGGGGTGGATCGAGCACGACGGTGTCGTAGCCCGAAAGATTCTCAACTTCCCTGTCGGTTCCGACCCTGAATTTCGCGTTAACGCCGTTAATTTCGGCGTTTTTATTTGCCATCTCAACGGCGAAGGGGTTCAGCTCGATGCCTTCAACTTTAAAGCCTCTCCTGGCCAGCCACACTCCAAAGGTACCAACGCCAGAGTAGAGGTCGAGAACCCTTTCCCCTTCAACTCTCTTTGAGACCTCCTCCAGGAGGAGGACCGCGGCGTGGCTGTTGGTCTGGAAGAAGCTGTTTGGGTGAATAAGGTAGGTAACGTCACCCAGCCTCTCCCTTATGAACTCCGATTTCCAGAAGCGCTCTACATCGCCCTGGGAGACGTCGCTCTTCGTCCTGTTGACGCTCCAGTATATTGAAGTTGCGTAGTCGAAGTACTCCGGAAAACTCTCAGGCAGGTCCCCTTCCGAGGTAATGAGGTTGATCATGAGCTCCCCCGTGAACTTGCCCTCGCGCATGACGATGTACCTCAAAAAACCCTCATTTTTCCCTATCTTATAGAGACTCGGCTTATGATCCTCTATAAACTCCCTCAGCGAACGCAGAACCCGCGCACTGGTCTCGCCGAAAACGGGGCACATCTCAATGTCCACGACGTCCCACCAGGTGCCCCTTCTCCTGAAGCCAATACCATTCGTCGAGATGACAACGTCAATCCTGTTCCTATGCCCGTACACCCGTGGAGAGGGTCTCACTTCGACGTCCATACCAAGGAGTGCCGAGAGCTTTTCGGCCTTGAACTCAAGCTGCTTTTCGTAGGGCAGGTGCTGAAGGAGACAGCCTCCGCAGGTGCCGAAGTGGGGACAGAGGGGCTCGGTTCGTTCGGGGGAGGGCTCGATTATTCTGAAATCAAGTGCAATGAGCTTTCTCTTTTTTCTACGCCACTTTACAACCTCAACAACGTCCCCCGGAGCTGTAAAAGGGACCCTGATCTCCCGCCTCCCCTTTCGCAGGATGCCCATGCCGTCGAAGTCCAGTCTCTCCACAACTCCCCTCATGATCGTGCGTTGCGCGGTCACTTTATAAACCTGCCTGGAGGGGTGTCAGATCTGTCCACGGAAGGTTTATTTAGTTCGGGGACGTACAGATTACGGTGCCGCCCGATGCTCGGCAGGCGTAAGGATATCGTGTACAAAACCCTTGCCACCAAGAAGAGGGCGGTTGCCCTCCAGAAGCTGAGCGCCGAACTCGAAACGCCCGCACCGGCGGTGTTCAAGACCGTTAAGGAGCTGGAATCCGATGGTCTGGTTGAGGTCTTCTACGGCCGGGACAAGGCCTCTATAATGGTCCGCGCGAAGACCATCGAGGACTACCTTTAGGTTCCCTTTTCCCACCCATTCTTTCCCTCCAGAAGCTCCGAAACCCTGACCAGGGGCAGGAAGGTATAGTGCTTCCCGACAATCTCTTCTGCGCCTTCCTCCCTGTCAACGACGACGCTCACTGCCACGACCCTTCCACCGAGTTCCTCGATGATCTTCGCGGCCCGGAGCACGCTTCCTCCGGTCGTCGTAACGTCTTCCACGAGGAGAATCCTCTCGCCGGGATTCACTTCGCCCTCGATCCTTCTTCCGGTTCCATGTCCTTTGGGTTTCTTCCTTACGATGACGAGCGGCCTTTCGGTTTCAAGGGCCACGGCGGTCGCTATTGGGACGGCTCCGAGCTCCGGTCCGGCGACCCTGTCGAATTCAATCCCCCTCCCCCTGGTTTCGTCTACTATGAGTTTTGAGATCAGCCTAAGGATTTCGGGATTGGTGATGAGCCTCTTCACGTTTATGTAGTAGTGGCTCTCCTTTCCGGATGTTAGAACGAAGCGCCCGATGAGTATCGCTCCCCATGAGAAGAAAGCGTTGATGAGCTCTTCTCTCCCTCCCATTTTGACTCCTTCCTGTTAATCCTGTGTTTTTCACCGGGAGATTTTGCCGCAGGTTTAAAAACCTGGCGGTGGGGCCTCGCAGAAAAAAATTTAAATATACGATAGTCGATGGTTAGGTGGTGATTTTATGTTGGAGGTAATACTGCTCGTCCTCTATCTAATAGCCGTCATCGTGATCGGTATAAGGCTCTACTTCCGGGCCGATTACTGGACAGTTGACCTGGAGAGGATTTTGCCCACCATCGATACGAAAAGGGCAGTTCTTTACGCGATCCTGGGTATTGTGATTGCCAGCTTTCTGGAGATTATTCCCCTCTTCCTTCTCCACGGTTCCCCCCTCATGCTCGCGGCTGTGTTTCCCCTTTTCGTGGGGTTCGTCGAGGAGGGTGTGAAGCTCATTCCCTATCTCGTCGAGAGGGGAGACGTGCTTCGTCGCTGGAATCTCACCATCAAGACAGCCTTCATGTTCGCCCTGATCGAGGCGGTATTGTATGGGATCACCCTTTTTCTCGCCGGAAACTTTCTGGGCGCCGTCCTCAGGGTTGTCGTCATTATGTTCCACGTCACCTTCACGGCCATAGCCCTCGCCTCCGCCCTCAGGGGTTCCATCGTAAGGGGTTATCTGAAGGCGGCCCTTCTGCACGGGTTCTACGATGCCCCCATCTTTGGTTTCCTTTCCGGAAACAGGTGGCTGGAGATCGTCTTCACCCTTCTCGGTCTCGGGGCGGTGCTTTATACATATCTAACCGTTGACGACGCCTTCGAGATCGCTCACGATCTCGGCCTGAAGGCCATCGAGGAGAGGAAAAGAAGGACGAGGGAATTCTGGGAGGAGAGGGGCATTGAACTTGATGATCTCAACCCCTTGCCCTGAACCTCTCCTGGAGTTCGTATAGCTGGGCGACGCGCTCTATCGTGTCCGCCTCTTCTGGACTTTTATCTTCCCTCAGGGCCACGTACCGCGGGAACCTCAGGGCAAAACCGCTCCGGTACTTCGGGCTCTTCTGGATCTCCTGGTATGTCACTTCGATGACGTACTTGGGCTCGATCTCGACGAACTTGCCCTCCTGCCTGACTATGTACTGTTTGAGTCTCTTCGTGAGCTCTGCCAGATCCTCATCCGTGAAGCCGCTGCCAACCTTTCCGACCGGAACGAACTCGCCGCTATGGGGATCGTATGCCGCAACGAGGAAGGAGCCGAGGAGGTGTGCCCTTCTTCCCTCGCCCCACTCCGCTCCTATTATGACGAGGTCGAGGTCCTCCATCGTCGGTTTTACCTTGAGCCACTTCTTTCCCCTGTTGCCCGGCTCGTAGGTCGAGTCGAGGCGCTTGGCCATTACCCCCTCGTGACCCAGCTCCAGGGCCCGTTTGTAGAAACTTTCTGCCTCCTTAACGTCTCCGGTAACCAGCTGTTCGGCGAGCTTTATCCTCCTGTTCTCCTCAACACTCTCCTCCAGTTTCTTCCTCCTCTCATGGAAGGGTGTGTCTATCAGGCTTTCGTCGTCAGCGTAGAGTACATCAAAGAGGTTGAGCTCAAGGGGGATTTTCTCGATCATCTCATCGATGTTGTACTTCCTCCTGAACCTCCTGAGAACGTACTGGAATGGCCTCGGCCTCCCATCTTCACCCACAGCGACAAGCTCCCCCTCGACTATAGCCCTTTCCGGCTTCAGGGCCTGCTTCACCGCCTCCACTATCTCTGGTATGGATCTGGTAACGTTCTCGAGCCTCCGGGAATAGACAACCACCCTGTCCCCGTCCCGGTGAACCTGGACGCGAGCACCGTCGTATTTGATTTCGAAGGCCGCCCTGCCGCCCATCTCCCGAAGAGCGTCCCCAACACTGGCCGCGTTCTGGGCGAGCATCGGCCGTATGGGTTTCCCAATCTGTATGCTAACCTTCGAGAGTCCCTCATCCCCCTCCAGCTTGGCGACTCTCGTTACGTAACCGAAGTCGCTCGTGAGCATATAGGCCCTCTCTACGAGTTCGGGCTTGACTTTGAAGGCCTCCGCTATGGCATCCCTCAGGATACCCTCGGCGACGCCGGTTCTCATCGTTCCAAGGACCGTTCTCGCTATGTACTTGCCCTCCTCCGGCAGGGCATCCATGAAGAGATTGGCGAGGTACCTCATCTTCCTGTCCTGGCTGCCCTCCCCCTGGGCTTCTGCAATCTTTACGAAGGTATTGTAAACCCGCTTTATCGTGAGTGGCTGGCTGAAGAAGCTCTTCTGTTTTCTCTTCCTGAGTGCCAGGGCAACGCTCTCACCCAGGTCCCCGGTGTCCTTGATGGAGTTTTCAATTTCCTTCTCCGGAACGCCAGTGGCCATCGAGACCGCCTTCACGAGGAGCTTCTCGCCAACTCCAAGCTCGCGCTCGTCCCAGTCGGGGAAGACCTTGCCGAGAATGAGGTACGGGACGATTTCGAGCAGGTCATCGGGAGTTTTTTTCAGAAAATCGGCGACGAACTTGGTCTTGAGGGTTTTGAGGGTCGTTTTTTCAAGCCTTTTGTAGAGGTCGGCTAACTCCGCGTACTTCATGTCACCCATCATCACCACCGGAAAGAATACGGCGAGGGGGATAAAAGGTTAGCCCACCCACCTTCCGACTTTGGGCCTTTCCATGTAGATTTCGGCCACGTCGTATGATAGATTAAGGTCCGCGAGCAGGTTCTTGGCCTTCTCGAGCTCCTTATCCCTGGCCAGTGCGAAGAGGCCCCTACCGAGCATTATCATCGATGGCGGGTTTGAGAGGACTCTGTCCAGCTCCATCGCCAGCTCGAGGAGTTCACCGCTCAACAGTCCTGTCTTCTCGGCGAACTCCCTCGCGAGAACCATCATACGCTCGGGCCTCGGTTCCCTGAGGAGGCTTTCGAGGGCTTTCCTTCCCTCGATTTCGATTGCTTTGACAACGTCGCCGTCGAGCACCTCTTTCGTGGAAAGCCTTCCGAGGGGGACGACCAGAACGCGGTAGTCCTCGAAGAAGAGGTTGTCGGTAACGCCTATTCCCGGACCGCCGGCCTTAACGCGAACCTCCATCCCGCCGGTGAGCTGGGCTATTACATCTCCGAGGCCGCCCCCGTTGAGAACCTCGTGCTTGTGGGCGGTCTGGGCGGCCCTCAGCCACGTCCCACCGAAGGCGTAGCTCAACGCTAAAGCAGTCCCTAAGGCTCCGCCGGCGCTGTTACCGAAGCCGTAGCCGTTGGGAAAGTCGAAGTACTGCCAGATCTCCACCTCACCCGTAAATTCCTCCGGGACGAGTTCGTCCGCAACCGAGTAGGTTATGACGGCGTTTTCCCTCTTCACCGGCTCCCCGTTAAAGGCAACATGGATGTGCCTCTCAAGAGTCCCCCTCTCGATGCTCGCGAAGACGTTGGTTCCCTTGTCAAGGTTGATTCCAGCACCAAGGGAGCCCGCTTTGAGGGGGTCTTCGTTGAAGACCGGGACGAAGAAGGCCGTTATGTGGGCGGGAACGAAGGTCCTGATGAGCAATCTCTCACCCCTGGAGTTGATGGGTCCGAAGAACTTTTAAAACCTTTCAAAACCGGAAGACGCGCTGAAATCGGTGGGGAAAAGGAAAGGAAGACTCACTCTTCGATGACGTAGATCGGAACCTTGCCGTGGGGGATACCGTGCCTGTTACCGTACCATTCGCTAAGGGCGTACCAGGCCGCTATGAGGAGCACGAAGCCTATGAGCAGCAGGATCACCCCGTTCCTCAGCCCGAGACCAAAGAGCACGTAAAGGATCGACCCGATGGCCGCAACGGTTACAGCGTAGGGTATCTGTGTCGTGACGTGGTCTATGTGGTCCGAACCGCTGAACATCGAGCTCATTATCGTCGTGTCACTTATGGGAGAGCAGTGGTCCCCGAAGATCGAGCCAGCAAAGGTTGCACCTATCGTCGCGAAGACTATCTCGTTGACGTGGCCACCGGTAAAGGCCAACCCGAGCTGAACCCCGAGGGGCACCATTATCGTGAAGGTTCCCCAGCTGGTTCCGGTGGTGAATGCTACGAACATGGCCGAGAGGAACATTATTAGGGGCATCCAGGGACCGAGGTTCGCTCCCGAGCCCGTGGCCAGGTCTATTATGTACCTTCCGGTTCCGAGGTGGTCGCCATCGGTTATGGTCCCCAGACCCCACGCCAGGACGAGGATGGTGTTTGCGAAGAGCATCTGTTTCATTCCACGAACTATGGTATCCTCCCACTCCTCGACCGTCATCTTCCTCCTTCCGAGAAGCATCACGCTCGCGACAACCACCATGGCAAAGCTGCCCCACAGCAGGGCGGTTGCCGCGTCGGCCTCGCGGAAGGACTGAACGAATCCGTACTTAAGGAAGTTGACGCTGAAGGGACTCTCAAGGTCCGTCCACCACTCGAGGTCCTGGCTGTAGGCGTACAGATTCGCCGCCCCGGTGTACCACAGGCCGAGTATCGAGACCACCACCAGGCTCAGGATGGGCACGATGAAGTCCCAGATGCTCCCGTTGGGCTTCGGCTGGCCGAGGTCGGTTTCGGTCGTCATGAGGGGCTTTGCACCGTCGCGGAGGACCTTTCCGGTCGTCCTGGCGCGGTATTCGGCATGAAGCATCGGGCCGTAGTGCCTGTGGAAGTAGGCCACGAGGAACACCATTATTATCGCCAGAATCGAGTAAAACCTGAAGGGAACGCTTGAGAACCAGGCGTCATAGGGCCTGTAAACGACGTTGGCACCTTCGAACCCCTGTTTTATCAGGGAGAGCTCGTAGCCTATCCAGGTTGAGATAAGGGCTATCCCCGCAACGGGTGCCGCCGTTGAGTCGTCAATGTATGCCAGCATCTCGCGAGAGACCCGTGCCCTGTCGGTTATCGGCCTCATGGTGTTTCCAACGACTATGGTATTGGTGTAGTCGTCGAAGAAAATCAGCACCCCCAGAAACCAGCCCAGGACGGATGCCCCCCTGCTCGTCCTGATCCTCCGTGCCAGGCTCCTGGCGAGGGCGTGAACCCCACCGGACTTGTATATGAGTCCGACGCCCGCCCCGATCAGGAAGTCGAAGATGAGTATCCTCGCGTTCCAGTCGCTGGTAACACTGCCAACGAGAACCTCGAGGGTGTATGTCGTTCCACTTATCGGATTCCAGCCCATGAAGATCAGGGCACCAATCCAGACCCCGGAGAACAGGGCCAGGATAACCCTCTTCGTCCATATCGCCAGGATAATCGCCACCAGGGGCGGCAACAGGGATAACACACCGAAGTCCGACACACTCCCACCTCCAGGAATTTAACCTCGAAATTCTTTCGGCTTATATAACCTTTTCTCGAAATTTCTTGTCAATCGGCGAAATTCCTGCGAACGTTCTCAAAAATCCATGTACAGTAGTGGCTCTTTGTCTCCATTGCAGCGCATATGGGTGTGCTCGAGTACTTTATAGAACACTAAACCGATAAAAACCTTTCCCAAAATTGTCCCTGGGGGAGGCAAATAACAGGGATAAAATTAAAAATAGTAACATCACCGGCCTCAAAATTAGCGGAAAGGTGAAGGGAAACTCAACCGAGTTTCTCAAGCAATTTCGCCAGTGTGGCAAAGTCCTTCCTGAGCTCATCCATTATCTGCGGTCTGTAGAGGGCCGCGGCAGGGTGGTAGGTGGGCATTATGGTTATCTTCCCGAAGAGGGTGTGCGCCTCAAAGGTCTTCCCGTGTATCCTGCTTATCGGCTCCGGCTCAAAGCCAAACTTCTCGAGGATGTAGCGCATCGAGTGCCTTCCGAGCGGAACGATGACCTTTGGCCGGATTATGTCGATCTGCCTGTCGAGATAGGGGGAGCAGGCTTTGATTTCCTCCTCCGTTGGGTCGCGGTTCTCAGGCGGACGGCACTTGACGATGTTGGTGATGTAAACCTCATCCCTGCTGAGGCCTATCTCCCTCAAAAGCTCGTCGAGCACCTTTCCGGCCCTGCCAACGAAGGGAAGGCCCTTCTGATCCTCCCAGTAGCCCGGTGCTTCACCGACGAACATCACCTTGGCGTCGTAGCTTCCAGATCCGGGGACGGCGTTCGTCCTGAGCTGGCTTAGGGGACACTTCCGGCAGGTTCTTATGCGCTCCTCAAGCTTTCTCATGAGTTCTTCCTTTCCCATGGCCATCACGCGAGGGTCTTCTGGTTGAGGTATGCCCTGAGGAACTCGGTCCAGGCGGTGTAGTAGCCCCTCTCGTAGTCGTCCCTGAATTCCTGGGAGAGCACTTCTTCGAACCTGGTGAGCAGTTCCTCGGCCATCTTTCTGTCGTGGCTCGCCAGGAGCCTGACGACCAGGGCATCGGGGTCGCTGTCCTTTATGGCGTTCAGTATGCCATTGACTGCTCTGGCGTAGCCCTTACCCCACTCCTCCTTTCCGGCCATCTTCTGGAGCTTCTCGGCGTGGGCCTTCGCCCTGCTGAAGTCCCTCTTCAGGAGCGCGCGCAGGAACATCTCCATCCTCATTTCTCTGGCAGGCACTCTATCACCAGAATTAGAATCCCGCGAGTGCTTTTAACCCTAACCTTCGGGATTCCCAATTTTGCCCCCTACCCCTGAAGGAAAACTTGCATATTTACGCAAAAGCTTTTATACCTTAAGGTTAAGTAACTGCCAGACGGAATGTTACGCTGGAGGGAAATTCCATGGCTGAGGTCGTTGGTGAGATACCCAGTGGCGAGAAAGAGTTCGCCGAATCAACCCGCAGAATTAGGGACATACTCGAGTTCCCCGAGATTAGTGAGGAGGAGTTTGAGGCCCTTCTCAAGAAGGCCAGCAGGGCCTACGGTGGTCCTCTGCCCCACAGGACTTACTCAATCTGTCCTGAAACCAGAAGGATCGTCCCCGCGCTCGTCTGGGAGAAGGACGGTAACGTCTGGATAACCAAAAAGTGTCCCGAGGGAATGATTACCGATGTTTATTATGAGAGCGTTGAGCAGTACTACCGCTTCCAGAAGTGGAGGTTTGATTTCAAGCTGAAGAGTGTCAACGTCGAGAACACGGGCGTCAACTGTCCCCTTGATTGTGGCCTCTGTGCCAGGCACCGCTCCCACACGAGCCTGCTCAACATCGTTCTCACAAACCGCTGCAACCTGTCCTGCTGGTACTGCTTCTTCTACGCCAAGGAGGGTCAGCCTATATACGAGCCAACCCTTGAGCAGATACGCATGATGCTCCGCAACGCCAAGAAGGAGTACCCCATCGGGGCCAACGCGGTCCAGCTCACCGGCGGCGAGCCAACGCTGAGGGAGGACCTCATAGAGATCATTAAGATTGCAAGGGAAGAAGGCTACGACCACGTCCAGCTCAACACCGACGGAATAAAGCTTGCCTTCGAGCCGGACCTCGTTAAGAAGATCCGCGAGGCCGGAACGAACACCCTCTACATGAGCTACGACGGAATGACGCCCCAGACCAACTGGAAGAACCACTGGGAAGTTCCCCTCATCTTCGAGAACGTGAGGAAAGCGGGAGGACCGGGCATAGTTCTCGTCCCGACGACCATAAGGAACGTCAACGACCACGAGCTTGGGGCCATAATCAACTTCGGCCTCAACCACCTCGATATCGTGAGGGGTGTGAACTTCCAGCCCATCTCCCAGGTTGGCAGGGTTCCCAGGAAGGAGCGCCAGCGCTTCAGGATAACCATCCCCGGCACCGCCAGGAGGATAGAGGAGCAGACGAACGGCGCGATAGCGATGGACGACTGGTACCCGATACCGATAGCGGGGCACATTGCGCGTTTCTTCGAGGCCTTCACCGGTTCGCGCTACTACATGACCAGTCACTACTGCTGTGGAGCGGCAACCTACGTTTTCCTCGACCGCGAGAACAAGCGCGTCGTTCCGATAAGCAGGTTCCTGGATGTTGAAGGTTTCGTCGAGTATTTGGAGAGCAAGGCAGAGGAGATAGAGAAGTGGAAGAGCATGGGCAAGCTCAAGAAGCTCAAGCTCGGGGCGGAGATATTCATGAAGTTCCGCTCCTTCTACGACGATAAGTACGCCCCGAAGGGCCTCAAAGTTCTCGACCTCATAAAGAACGCCTTCATGTACGGCAACTACGACGCCCTCGGCCAGTTCCACAGAAACGCGCTCTTCCTCGGAATGATGCACTTCATGGACGAGTACAACTACGATGTGGAGAGGGTGGAGCGCTGCGTCATCCACTACGCGATGCCCGACGGCAGAATAGTCCCCTTCTGTACCTTCAACGTTATTCCCGAGCTTTACAGGGACAAGGTGCAGGCCCAGTTCAGTTACACCTGGGAGGAGTGGAAAAAGCTGCACCCAGACTGGGACTACAAGAAGGACAAGTACTTCAGGACCAAGGAGTTCGTGGAGAAGATGAGGAACAGCGAGTTATACAGAAAGACCTACATCGACATTGAGGACTACTTTGGAACCATAAAGACGAAGGCATGAGGTGGTTGGAATGAGTGTCAAACCTGATAAGAGGCTCACGAGGATCAACTTCAGGTTCGGAAACATCAACTGGGAGAGGGGAACGATAAAGCAGTACGAGCTCGAGAAGGAACTCGGCGTCTGGAGGATTTTCCTCAACGGCTACGCCAAGAACGGCTTCGTGATCTTTGACGAGGAGCTGATTCCCAGGGAAAAGATCCTGGAGACGCTGAAGGACCTTGAGCCCACTGTGGTGGAGGAAAAAACCCTCACCGTCGGGGAGCTCATCGAGTCCAGCTACTCCTGGAATAACATCCTCGGAAAGATAGAGTCCTAAAAAGGAGCTCAGCGGGTTCTATCCTCATTCTCCCCTCTTTGGATTTTCCAGTTAGAACCCGTCCTGCCGGTTTAAAGACAAGAGTTCCAGCCATTTCCAAAAGTGCATCGGAGAGAGGGTTACCCGTATCGGGGAGCACTGCTTTTATACTCCCAACGCCTTAACTGAAATCATGAGACCCTATCGAGGACTGGCGATAATCTTCGGCTTCTACGCGCTGGGCGAGTTCACAAGCTCGGCTTTAAATCTCTCCATCCCCGGAAGCGTCCTTGGAATGCTCTACCTCCTCGCCGCTCTGCTCGGAGGCGCGGTGAAGCTCGACTGGGTGGAGAACGAGGCCGAAGCCTTCGTGAGGAACATGAGCGTCATGTTCGTGCCGCCGGGAGTCGGAATAGTGGCCTACATCGGCCTGCTGAAGAGTCAAGCTGTCTCTGTCTTCGGTGCTCTGATAATCAGCTTCCTGATAACCCTTCTCGTCACCGCGAAGACGGTTGAACTCCTCAGGGGTGGGAAGGGATGAACCCATACGGGATAACGCTCACCCTCGTTGTTTTCTACGCCTTTTCCGAGCTCCACGGGAGGAGAAGAACCTTCTACACGAACCCGGTTCTGCTCTCGATAATCGTGATAGCGGCCTTTTTGTGGGCAAGTGGCTATTCCTACGAATCTTACATGGAGAGCGCGGTCATACTCAAATTCCTCCTCGGACCGGCGGTCGTCAGTCTCGCGGTTCCGGTCTACAGGAGCAGGAAGGTGATAGCCACCTACTGGAAGGAGATAGCAGCCGGGATAGCTATCGGCGGGACCTTAGCCATTCTGAGCGCGTTCTATACGGCGAGGCTCCTCGGCGGGAGCGAGGAGGTTCTCCTCAGCATAGCCCCGAAGAGCGTCACAACGGCGATAGCCATAGGGATAAGCGAGAAGATGGGCGGAATTCCAGCTCTGACGGCGGTTCTCGTGATCCTGACAGGGATACTGGGCAACGCGGTCGGGGTTGAGATCCTGGACGCGGCAGGGGTTAGGGACAGAATAGCGAGGGGGCTTGCGATGGGCGTCACTTCCCACGGCCTCGGCACCGCGAGGATACTCCTCGACGACGAGTTAGCGGGAGCGGTGAGCGGTTTGGCAATGGCCCTGAACGGGATCTTCACATCACTCCTCCTTCCCTATCTCCTTGAGATCCTCAAGTAGGCATTCGCTGATTTTGAGCCTGTCTTTGGTGTCCAGGAAGAGCGTGAAGTCCCGCTTTGCCAGTCTATCATCCACAGGGGCGTGCTCGACGAGGAAGGCGATTATCTCCGCCGTGCTGTAGGGAACCTTAACGCCGAGCTCATCGGCCTTTCTGAAGAGCCTCTCCGGAACGGTAAAGATATCCTCCCCAGCTTTGACGTCGAGGCTTATCTTCGAGTTTATCTGCTCCCAGAGGAGGAGCGTGTTTCTGGCTTTCTCAATCTTTTCAAGCGCACGCCTCTCAAGGATACTTATGTTTGCCCTGCTTGTTCCAAGCATCTCGGCAATCTCACTCTGCTTCAGCCCCTTCGCTCGAAGCCGGAGGATTTTAATCTGATGCTCCGTGAGAAAGCTCTTCCCCATTTTAAACACCTGAATTTAACATGCCAAAGAAGGTTAAAAGTTTTTCTCGAATTCCCGGCCGGTTGGGCGGGGCAATAACCCGGAGAAGGAGCAGTGGATAACACATGGCAACGAAATCCAGGAAAAGCGTCCGGAAAGCGCTTGTAGAACGGTTTGGAATTCTGGTGGTCCCGCGGCCCGGATTTGAACCGGGGACCTGCGGATCTACAGTCCGCCGCCACTCCCAGGCTAGGCTACCGCGGGACCCGTGCCCGTTCCATAGTGCCCCGGGTAGGTTTATAAATTTTTCTCCCCACTCACTTCAGGTGGGAGCATGAAGGTATATGAACCGGTCAACCTCGCGATGCCCCTCGCCAGGAGACTCGGCGAAATTGTAATGGAGCGCGGAAGCGTTCCGGACGGCGAGACCGTGAGGGAAATTCTGAAGGAGCTTGGCCTGGAGGAGGCCTGCCTCGGCAGGGGCGTTACCGTTTTCAGGAACAGGGATGTCATCGCGCTTCTTCTTCCGCAGGGAGAGGTGCTGATGGTGGACGTAATCCCCGCGAGCGGGGAGCTCAGCGACGCCATCGAGGTCATCGCGTACAGGGACAAACAACTGAATGCCTTCCTAGTTGAGATACTTCCCGCCAACGACATCGAATACGAGGGCAACATAGGGATAGAGCCAATCATAATAGACGCCGAAACCCTCGAGTTAGAGAGCAATCCGGTTCTCGGTCACTTTGAGGAGGATGAGAAAGGCCCCTTCCTCGCGATTGACCGGGAAACCTACGAACGCTGGAGGGAGAGTGGGAACATCAACACCTGCCCGGTCTGCGGCGGCGAGCTGGCCTGGAAGGGTTCCGAGGCGTACTGCCGGGACTGCGGCTACAGGGTTAAGGTTAAGTATCACTAATTCCAAGTGGTTACGGTGGGAGCATGATAGTTAAGTTCGAGATTTATTTTGACGGCAAATACTGGTGTGCCCGGGGAATTGATGAGGACATATTTACCCAGGCGGAGACCTTGGATGAACTCATGAGGAATATATTGGAGGCCGTTGAGCTTCACTTTGAGGACGAAATAGAAAGGGGAGAGGAGATAACTGTCCTGACGCTATCACAGTTCGAGGTGCCTCACGTTGGGCAAACTGCCAGTGGTTAGCGGTGAGAAGCTGATAAGATTCCTGGAGAAGATTGGATACGAAGTAGTGCGGCAACGGGGTAGTCATGTAAGGCTCGAAAAGCAAACACCAGTGGGGAAGCATAAAATAACCGTTCCATACCACAAAGAAATCGCCAAAGGAACCCTTAACGATATTCTCAACAAAGTTTCACTGTGGAATGGAATCCCTAAGGATGAGCTTGTTGAGATGCTAAAAAAGCTTTAGGTGGTCATCATGAGCCGCACAGCCAGGGCACAGCTGGTTAAATACTCCCGCCTGGCACACGAGCGCGGATTAACCGCGGCCTTCGGTGGAAACCTGAGCATCAGGCGGGGAAATCTCGTTTTTATCAAGGCAACGGGAGCTGTTATGGGCGAAATGACTGCAGGGCAGGTTGCCGTCATCGACATGGACGGAAAAGTCCTTTCCGGAGTGAGGCCCTCCTCCGAGTACAGGCTCCACCTTGCCATCTATAAAAGAAGGAACGATGTAAGAGCTATAGCCCACCTCCATCCACCCTACTCGATAATCGCCGCCACGCTGCTCGAAGGAAGGGATAAACTGCCCATCATAACCCCGGAGGCGGAGCTTTACCTGAGAAAGATCCCGATAGCGCCCTTCAGGCCGGCGGGAACCGGGGAACTGGCGGAAGTAACCGCGGAAGCCCTTGGAGAATACGACGCGGTTCTGATGGCCAAACACGGTATAGTAACCGCTGGAAAAAGCTTAAGGGAGGCGTTCTACAAGGCGGAGCTTGTTGAGGAGAGTGCAAAGCTCTGGTACCTCTCGGAAAAGCGGTAACGCAGGAAATGAGCGGAAAAACCAAAGGCTCACTTAACCTGCTCCAAAGCGCCAAGAACCTCCCATATTATCGTCCTCGTGTGCATCGGCATGTTGGGGTCCTCGCTGACTTCCTCAAGGATGGCTATCGCATCGGCCGCCCTAACGGCCGGCTCCTTGCTCTCATCGAGGAGGACCTCTATCGCCTGCTCTGCGGCGCGCCTGATGTTCCTCGGAACGACGGTGTCCTGGACGACCTGTTCCTTGAGAACCTGCACGATCTGCTCAATGAGGTCGCTCATTCCATCACCCCCTTTTCTAAAGAATTGTTACTAAAATCCCCTCGGCTTATCTTAAGTTCTCCTAACTAAAAAACTTTTCGGTCAACGTCGAAATCAAATGAAAATGGAAGCCGGGGTTAGAACTCAACCCCCTTCCTGGCCAGAATCCCCCGCTGGTAAGGGTGCTTTACCTCCCTCATCTCCGTCACGTAGTCGGCGAGCTCAAAAAGCTCCTCCGGACAGTAGCGGCCGGTGAGAACCAGCTCGGTGTGGGGGGCTTTGTTTTGGATGAGTTCCTTCACTTCATTGACGTCGAGCATTCCAAAGCCGAGGGCGACGCAGATCTCGTCGAGAATCACTAGATCCCACTCGCCGCTCGAAGCGACTTCCTTAGCGCGCTCCAAGGCCCTTTTGGCGGCCTCTATATCCTCGGGTTCGGGCTTTCCGTGGACGAATCTGGGTAAGCCGAAGGACTCTATTACCGCGCCGCACTCCCTTATCTTCTTCTGCTCCCCGTAGAGATCCGGTGCCTTCATGAACTGGAGGATTATAACCTTCCCGCCGGAGCCGAGCATTCTGACGGCGAGGCCCAACGCCGCCGTCGTCTTCCCCTTCCCGTTGCCGGTGTAGA
Source organism: Thermococcus sp. (assembly GCF_027012695.1). Taxonomy (GTDB): domain Archaea; phylum Methanobacteriota_B; class Thermococci; order Thermococcales; family Thermococcaceae; genus Thermococcus. Next base: position 24,130 of record NZ_JALUYR010000029.1, on the reverse strand, counting down.
TGTGCACGAGGCCGAGTTTGTCCTTCCACGACATGGCTTTCACCGATGGATATTATCTCCAGGGTTTTTAGGGGTTTGGTCGTCTGGTGGGCCCGAAGGAATCGCCGGGAAGTGCGTCGTCTCCTGATTGAATAGCTCAGTGGTGACCGCTCTCATCACCCCTCAGGAGGGCTTGGGCGTCATCATCGCTGGGCTTAAAAACTCGTCGAACTTTTTAACCCTGGTGGTTCGAATGATGCGCTTCATCCCACTCATTGTAGCCAGGCCAGAGGTTCAGATGGCGATAGATGAGGCCATAATGCGCGCGAGGATCGAGGGTAAGGTTCCGGACACCGTTCGCTTATACGCCTTCAGTCCAAGCTCGGTAACCATAGGCCGCTTTCAGAGCGTCGTCCACGACGTTAACCTCGATGAAGCCAGGAGACTCCGCATTCCCGTTGTCAGGCGCATTACCGGTGGTGGCTCGGTCTTCCACGACGAGTTCGGCGAGATAACCTATTCGGTTATAGCGGGCGAAAGCTTTCACCCGATGCTCAAGAACGTCGGGAGCAGCTACCGCTACCTGGCAGGTCCTCTGGTGGATGCGCTAAGGGAGCTGGGCCTTGATGCGGACTTTTCCGGCCTGAACGACATCACAGTGAAGGGAAAGAAGATCAGCGGCTCGGCCCAGACGAGGAGGAAGGGCGTGATTCTACAGCACGGCACCTTCATGTACGCGACTCGCGTTGAGGTTCTCGGAAAAGTCCTCCGCGTTTCCGGGCTCAAGCTCCGGGACAAGGGTGTCTCCTCCATATGGGAGCGCGTCACAACGCTGGAGCGCGAGGGGATAAAGCTCAACCGCTGGGAGGCCTACGGGCTCCTCAAGAGGGGCTTCTTCAGAGCTTTTCCTCTAAAAGAGGGAAAACTGACGGACTACGAGCTGGAGCTGGCGGAAAGACTCGTGGAGGAAAAATATGGGAACCCGGAGTGGAACGAGCTGCGTTAGATCCGATCTCCAGCGAGCATCTTTATGTACGCCGAGGGCGGGATGTAGAGCTTCCGCAGGTAGGTCCTGAGATCCTCACCGTCGATCCCCTCTATAAAATCCCCCGGGTTTCGCCCCTTTATTGAAGCCTTCACCGTCTGGAACTTGAGGGCGGTTCTGGTCAGGGCTTCCAGGAACCCGTCTTTCTCCACGCCCAGGGCCTTCATGAGGAGGGGAATGTCCTCGGGAACGGGTATCGAGCCGCCAAAGTCCTTTCGGAACCAGTGGCCAACGGTGTGGGTGTACCCGGGGGGCATTCTACGGACTATCTCCTTTATGGTGAGGTTTCTCGACCGCCTCAGCAGATTCAGATACTGGGCCACTGCAGGCTGGTCAACGCGGTAGAGCCGCATCTTCGTGAAGTACTCACCGAGAACCGCCTTTCTGGCACCCGGGGACGCCCCCCAGTTTATCCTGTCCAGCTGGAAGAACTTGCTCTTTCCCCTTTTTCGCCCTTCGGGGGTTTCCACATCGAATACTTCACCAAGGGAGGTGTTTTTGTCTTCAAGGAACTCCACTATCTCCCTGATCTCCTCGGGCTCTTTTATCTTTGGAACTCTATCCAGGCTCTCCCAGAGTTTTGACCCGCATCTGGGACAGAGGTTCTCCCCAACGGGGTCGTAGGGTTCCTCCAGCTCGGCCCCGCAGACGGGACACATGAACTTCAGTCCCTCCATCACGAATTCATCCCTCTCGGGGTGAAGTGCAAACTCTACCGAGACCGTGCCGTCCCATCTGACCATTACCAGTTTGGGGAATCCATCGTCGTAGCGGTCCAGAATTTTGACGATCCTGCCCTCGCGGGTTTTCTTGCCCGAGATGTCCCTGACCTTCATTCCGAGGAACTGTTCCCGCCCCCAGTCCCGGGCCTCCCTTGTCTTTGGCCTGATCCTTATCCGGTCGAGATAGAACTTGTAGGCAACCCTTGTCGTGTCCCTTGCGAACATGAAGACAGGATACCATGAGTCACCCCTGGAAACGACGAGCATGTTCCGGAGAACGTATCCTTCGTAGAAGAGGGAATGTGGGTAATAGAGATCTTCCAGTGTCCAGTCCCTGACCCCGAAGAAGTAAAGTGCGTCCTCCCGATGGAACGATCTGAACTCAGGGGTGGTCGTTCCTCTCAACGCCCGAAGGAACTCTTCCGAATCCCGGGCTATGAACACCTCTCCGTGGCGATCGCCGAGAATCTCCAGTGGGGGGACGTCGGGAAGTCTCTCCTCCTCAACGGGAGCCCACTCGTAGGGGACGTCCTCCACGCTAACAACCTTCCCAATCCCCGCCCGCTCCCTTATTATGCTGACGAACTCTTCACTCTTCTCGATCATGATCGAATAAACCTTTCTGGGGAACAGACCGGTCCGCATCCTTCTGACGACGGCCGCAACAGTGCCCGTACCTGCAAAGGGGTCAAGGACAACATCGCCGTCCCCAAGGGCCGTCCTCTCAAGCATGCTCTCGACCAGCTTCTCCGGGAAAACGGCGGTGTGCTTCCAGGGCGTCTGCTGTACTGGAATCTTAACTATTCCTCCTTTCCGGATGTATGCGTTCTTCTCCCCTTTCGTGAACACGAGGATGGGCTCATAGGTGTTGGCAAACCTGTCCCTGACTGAGGATGGCATGTGGTTTGGCTTGTACCAGATCAAAACGTCCTCCAGACGCCAACCGTCCCGGACCATATGAAAGGCCAGCCTGTAGGGGATCTGGAGAAGGTGGGACTTACCATATCGGTTCAGGTACTTATCACCGACGTTGAGGAAAAACACTCCGTCCTCGCTTAGCTTCTCCCTGAGCTTTGAGTAAACCTTCACAAGTCTACCCAGGTATTCTTCGGGAGTCCTCTCCTGGCCGATCTGCCCCTCAAAGCCGTAGTCCCTCTGCTTCCAGTACGGAGGGGACGTAATCGCAACCTTCACGGAGCCATCCTCGATTTGATCCAGCGCCGCGTAAACATCACCGTGGATTATGATGTCCTCCATCTATCACACCCGCTCGCCATATTCAAGCCGGTATATCCTTGGGAAGTACTTTTCCAGGGTTTTAAGGTGTTCCTCATCAAGGCTGAGGAAGACTACCCTGGGAAAGGTTTTGCCCTCCCTTTCCCTGATCACCTTAAAGATCCCATCTGCGTAGTGGTACCTCGCAGACCTTCCATAGTTCTTGCCGCTCACAAAATCGTCCATGTAGTACTCCCAGAGGAGCCCGTTGGGGATGGAAATGGCAATGATCGCAATGGGTCTTATGTTTTTGTTCCTCAGACCCCCGGCGAACTCCTTCAGAAGGTTTGAGAACCGCGTTAGTACCTCCTCATGCCCGGACATGCCCAGACTTTTCAACAGCATCTTTCTGTGGTTTTCATGGAGGATTATGCCCCTGATGACGTTCTCGGCTAGGATCTCGAGTCTTGTGGATCTCACCTTTTGGGGCCTGTAGTTCAACAGGGAGAGGGCTTCGCCTTCATCGACACCAAGGGTTTCCCCCAGTATGGGGATGAGGGTGGATTTAACCCTCTCCTCAAAGAACTCCCTCAGCTCCAGGTAGGAGTTTCTGACCTCCTCAACAAGATCGCGGTAGGGGGGGTAGAGGAACATGAGGCCGTAGGTGAGGACCGGTTTACACCGCTCCCCTTCACAGTATACGGGGGGGACGTTGGGATACACAAAGAAGGGTTTCGGAAGGAATTCTTTTCCCAGCTTTAACCGGGCCACGTGGGTGATCTGGTTTATTCCAACGGGAATGGTGCCCCTGAAGTCGGAGGGGTTGTCCAGGTTGGCCGTTTTTATGTCAATGTTGAGGATGTGGCTTTCCCCGTCCATGGTCAGATCGGCGGAGTATCCAAGGGGAAGGAGCGTGTATCCTGCGCGTTCCAGGCGCTTGGAGAGTATATGGAGGGCGTACTTTTCCATTATCTCCGCAAAGGGGTTGTAGGACTTGTCCTCTTTGCTGGCCATGACGATGGGGAGAACAAGGTGCTCCAGATATGCCATGCTTTTATCCACCGAGGTGAAGAACTCCCCCAGGGATTCCTGAAAGAGCCGGCTGAACTTAAACAGCACCCTCTTTTCGAGCCGCTCAACTTCTAGGGGATCAGGATTCCTCATTCGCATCCCCCCATTCAAAAGATGTCTTAAAACGTTTGATTCCTGTGAGATCGATTCCGAACTCCTCTGCAAGCTCGTAGAACAGCCCGTCCTCACCGAGCTCCTCCTTTAGTTTTCTGAAGTTCTCATCGAGGCGGGAAAGTCTGCCCTTCGAACGCTTCAGCATGGAGTTGCCGACTTCGATGGCAAAGCGGAGGTACTCGTCGTCCACGAGCACTTTTCCCTCCTTTCCAAGGGGAGTGGTAAGGTACTCAGTGGCGTTTATCTCGACCAGGTATCTGCTGGAGATCACCTTGAAGGTGGTGTACTTGAAGCCGCTGGCCAGTCCAAGAGCGTGGAGCTTTTTGGCCCTTTCCGGATCCTCCGCCACGACATGGAAAATTGGCGGCTGGCTCTTGAGGAAAATGAGGCCCTCTTTAGCGCTCTTCAGGGCCTCCCTGGCCTCCTCGAGTTCGATGGGTCTGTGGGCCTTTAGCAACCATCTTGAGAGGGGTTTGGCTCCGGGGGATGGCTCTTCGATGATCCCAATTCTCCCAGAGCAGGAGGAGGTGGTGTGGATTCCCCGGATGGAATTGATAAGGAGGAGCAGGTCCACTATATCCCCGTCAACCCTTCCATCTTTGATGGCCCTGAAGAGACTTTCCAGAGCCTCCCGCTTGGCCTTCATGATACCTCCTCCCGGCCGTTCCGTGGCCTGATTCTCCTTCAAACCGCTTTATGGGGCGCAAAAGGTTTCAGCTTTCCTCTTTGCCGCTTTTTGTCGAAAACTTTATAAAGCTAACCCAAAAGGTTTAGCTGGAAATGGCCAGGGTGGTGTAGCCTGGTCAGCACAGGGGACTGTGGATCCCCTAGCCCGGGTTCAAATCCCGGCCCTGGCCCCAGAAATTTTCCTGTACAGCTCTTTTGAAGCGGCTTTCTTTGATTGCAATCCCCGGAAGGTTGATATTTGAATCCTGGCAAAAATCCACCACGAAAAGCACTCCTATTTTGTATCAGCTATAGTCTCGGGGACTTTCAGAAAGACAATTTATCGACCCGGTTCTAACGAGAAGGAGAGGTGGTGGGGGCGCGGGGATTTGAACCCCGGTCCGCGGGTTTCTCCGGGTCAGAGCTCCAAAGGCTCATCCCCAATCAGCAAACCCGCAAGTCCTCATACCTCTGGAGCCCGCGATGATGGACCAGGCTACACCACGCCCCCATCCGTCTAATCCTTGATCCGGTGAGGTTTATAAACTTTGCTCCCGGAAATTATATTAACCCCCACTTACAAAAACCATCCGGGTGCCGGCGATGGAGGAGCCTATCGTTATCGGAAAGGATAAGTTCAAAATAGGGGACGGAGAAACCGCCAGACGGGAGCTTCGGGTCGTTAAAGTGGACGAGGATGTTATCCAGCTCCAGGAAGAAGTTCACGGCATAATAGCCCTCGTTGGGGCGAGTTCGAGCGTTAACCTGAAGAGGGAAGAGCTCAAGAACCTTATAAAGGTCGTCAGGGAGCAGTTCGGCTGGACCGACGTCTGCGAGTGATAATCCCCCTTTGGATCTGGGGACTGGATTCCCGGATTTTGCCACCTTCTTGTGTATCATCGGGGGTGATATTAACGTTTTATAAGCGTGAAAGTGGTTAAAGTTACCGGTGGTTGCCATGGCGGTTGGAGAGAAGATAACGCTCAGCGTGATTAAGGCGGATATAGGCGGCTGGCCCGGACACTCCAGGGTTCACCCGCAGCTCGTTGAGACCGCGGAGGAAATCCTTAGCAGGGCCAAGGAGGAGGGGACGATAATAGACTTCTACGTCGCCTACGCCGGCGATGACCTTCAGCTCATTATGACCCACAGGAAGGGCGTTGACAGTCCAGATATACATGGCCTCGCCTGGAAAGCCTTTGAGGAGGCAACCAAGGTTGCAAAGGAGCTCGGCCTCTACGGTGCCGGTCAGGACCTTCTCAAGGATGCCTTCAGCGGAAACGTCCGCGGAATGGGGCCGGGCGTTGCCGAGATGGAGTTCACACTCAGGAAGAGTGAGCCTGTGGTTACATTCCACATGGACAAGACCGAGCCGGGAGCGTTTAACCTGCCGATATTCAGAATGTTTGCAGACCCCTTCAACACCGCCGGCCTGGTCATAGACCCCAAGATGCACACGGGGTTCCGCTTTGAGGTCTGGGACATTCTCAAGCACAAGCGCGTCATCCTCAACACTCCGGAGGAGCTTTACGACCTCTTGGCCCTCATCGGCGCGAAGAGCAGGTACGTCATCAAGCGCGTTTATCCCAAGGAGGGCCACCCACTCCCAACGGACGAGCCGGTTGCAGTGGTCAGCACGGAAAAGCTCTATGAGATAGCCGGTGAGTACGTTGGAAAAGACGATCCGGTGGCGATAGTCAGGGCCCAGAGCGGACTTCCGGCACTTGGAGAGGTTCTCGAGCCCTTTGCCTTTCCGCACCTCGTCAGCGGATGGATGCGCGGTTCTCACAACGGTCCGATAATGCCGGTTTCGATGTGCGACGCCAACCCCACGCGCTTCGACGGTCCTCCGAGGGTTGTTGCCCTCGGCTGGCAGATAAGCCCGAAGGGAGAGCTCGTCGGTCCGGTTGACCTCTTTGATGATCCGGCATTCGACTACACGAGGCAGAAGGCCCTTGAAATTACCGAGTACATGCGCAGACACGGACCCTTCGAGCCCCACAGGCTCCCGCTCGAGGAGATGGAGTATACAACACTACCCCGGGTTCTCAAGAGACTTGAGGAGCGCTTTGAGGACATCGAGTGATCCCCTTCTCTTTTCTGCTTTCTCCTCCACTGCCACAGGAAAGCTTAAATATGCCCCGGATTTTAACCAACACCTGGAGTGATACAAAGGGGTGGTGGCGGTGAGATTCACGGTTCTCAGGATCAACCTTGGCGAAAATCAGGTTGGGAGTGAAGATGTTGACGATCCCCGCATTCACGGCATCATTGATTACGGCATAGAGCTCCATGAGGACCTTGGCACACATTCGATTGATCCCTACGATCCCAGAAACGTGGTCGTTATGGGAATGGGGCCCTTCGCCGGTTCCGTACTTCCAGGAGCTCATCGGTTGATGTTCTTCTTCCGTTCACCCCTCTACGGAACGCTATTTCCGTCGGCGATGGGCGGAGCTGCCTACGTTTTCAAGAACGTTGGCGTTGACTTTGTAACCTTTGAGGGCAGGGCTGAAAAGCCCGTTGTGGTTGTTCTTTTCAACGATGGGAACAACGTTAGGGTTGAGCTCCACGAGATTGAGCTCGAAAAGATAATCGAGATATGGCGCGGATACAAAGGTGAAGAGGGTGTTTATGCCCTCACCCAGTACCTTATTGACACTTTCGGCGAGCGCTTTGACTTCGAGTACCGCATAGCGGTCGTCGGTCCGGCTTCCCTCAACAGCAACTACGGGGCGATATTCTCCCAGGCCCTCAGGAAGGGGAAGAGACTCGTTGGTAGCGAGGACTGGGCCGCCCGCGGAGGTTCTGGAAGCGTTTTGCTCAGGGCCCACAACGTCATCGGGATAATCTTCGGTGGAAAGCCGAGGAAAAGGAACTTTCCCGGGGAGGACATCTCGAACTTCAAAACCGCCAAGGAAATCGTTGAGGGCGTCCACAAGAAGCCCTACAACGAGATAATAGCCGAGAAAACGACGAAATACCGCTTTAATCCAAAGCTCAACACCGGCGGAACCTTTGGCGGCAATTATCCAGCCGAGGGCGACTTCGTCCCAATCCTCAACTGGCAGATGCCCTATATCCCAAAGGAAGACCGAATAAAGATCCACGAGGCCATAATGAAGTACTACTGGGAGCCCTTCAACGAGGAGGCCATAAAGCCAAGGAACTGGACGACCTGCGGTGAGCCCTGCCCGGTGGTATGCAAGAAATACCGCAACGGTCGCCACGTTGAATACGAGCCCTACGAGGCCAACGGACCTTTGAGTGGCAGCATATACCTCCGGGCGAGTGACATAAGCGTTCACGCCGTTGATTCCATGGGTTTCGATGCGATAGAGTTCGGTGGCACAGCGGCGTGGGTTCTCGAACTCATTCACAGGGATGTTTTAAAGCCCGAGGAGGTTGGGTTGAGCGACAAACCGGAGTTCACCACCAAGGCGCTCCTCGACAGACCAGACGAGACGAGCGAGAAGAACGCTAAACTGGTTGCTGAATTAGCCCACAGAATAGCGTTCGCCGAGAACGAGGTTGCCAGAATACTCGGCCTCGGCAAGAGGAAGGCAAGCGTAATATTCGACGAGCGCTTTAAGGATAGGCTGGGCTATGGAGAGAGCTTTAAGGACTACGCCGTATTTACACCGCTCGGCGAGGATGGAGAGATTACACCAACCATGTACTGGGCCATCGGAAACTACATCCCCCTGCCGGTGCAGGGTCGCTACTGGACCTTCTATCAGTTCGGCGTCTTCCTCGAGCCGGAGGAACTGGCACAGAAGATAATAGCGAGTGCCCTCTGGGAGTTCTGGTACGACAACGTCGGTTGGTGCCGCTTCCACCGCGGCTGGATGAAGCCCGTCCTCAAGGCCCTCTTTATGGACGCCTACGGCGAAAATATAGACATGGAGGAGCACGCCAGGGAACAGATGAAGAGGCTTATATCGTACGCCAAAAAGGCTGGCTATACCCCGGTGTTTTGGGACTCCATGAGGGTTATCGATCTGATCGCAAAGGGGAGCGAGGAGTTCGGAAACGAGCGCTGGGCCGAGCGCTTTAAGATTGATAAGGTCGGCACAGCAAAGGAGTACCTGGAAAGGGTTCTTGATGCTTACAGCGAGGAGCTTGGGGTGGAGTGGAGGCTGTGAATCAATAAAAAGGGCGCTGAGAATTCTTTACTTTTTCCTGTAGATAATGAGGGCTAGGATTCCCACACCGATTGTCAAGAGGAAGTAAAGAAAGCTCATTGAAGTGAGTGTATTACCGGTTGTTTGGGGCTTTTTGTCAAAAAGACTGAATTTTTCAATTTTAAGGGTGGCGTTCATCATCCGTGAGGTTGTCCTGACTGTTATGTAGTGAACGGGTTCAATTTCGGTTGGTGCTTCGAACGATTGAAGGATGTCCCCGTTTTTTAGCGTGATTTTCCTCCCGGTTAATATGAGGGTAATGTTCCCTCCCTTTTTCCAGTCACCCAGGCTGAGGGTTTTTGAGGGGAAGAACGCATAAACGCTACCGTTGAGGTCAAAGTAGAGTGTCACTATAGGAGCTAGAGCTGGATACTTTCCTCCGATCGGAGACACAAGGATTCCCGGCCCTCTGATGAACGTTACGTTGGCTGTGCTGACGTTTAAAACCTGTATTATCATAACGTCCCCGGGAGTTAAATTGAACTGTGTCCAGTTCTCGTTTACCGTGGCCAATAGGGTAACACTGGTGTTATCTCCGCAAATCCCATAACCCGATACCATCATCACTCCCAACAAAAACAATCCAATCAGTTTTTTCCTGATCATTCCCTACTCCCTCCAGTCATTGTTTCAGCCCCATAAAGGATAAGGAGTCCAAGGAGTGGGGGCGCCGATATTAGCAGTGTGGGAATATATGACCCCGAACTGATAGTGGAAACTACGGTAAAGACAAAAAGTCCAACTGTAAACGTCCTCGTGGTTTCTACACTTTCAACTCCAACTATTACATAAACAATGGGCGCCATAAAAGCGAGTAGAAGATGGGGCAACGTTATATCATCGGAAACATAGACCATCCTTAGGGACAGCAGGGATAGAACAAAAACAAGGGATACAATCTTTTTTCTAAGCGTGGGGGGCTTTAAGAGCGAAACCAATGTTCCGGTTAAACCGAGGATTAGCAGGACTATCCCATTTGTAATGCCGACCAAAAAGGCAAAAAGCAAATAAAAGAACACCAGAATCACCTCTCGTGAAGTCCAGCCAATTTCTGAGTTTCTGGACTTGCCTTCATTCTTTCAGGAAGGCCGCTTATGTTCCTGTCGTGGATTAGAAGCTGATACTTAAGGCTGTTAACTTCGGAATATGTAGGATATCCCACTGGAGAGTAACTCATTCCTATTACTGCACTATCCGAGCCAATCTTCTTAAATACTACCCCATAGAACTTGTACCAGTCCCCATATGCGTATGTTGCAGTGTATACATTGGAATTCTGGGGCACTCTGAACCCAACGGCGAACTCTGCGTAGTCATCGAAAACAAACCACCAGCCTACAAAGGAAGGTTTAGTTCCACTGACTTCCCAGACGAAATGATGGGCCCAATCATTCTTTTCCCAGTACGATACGAAGGCTCTGGGTATAAGGACGTTGAATCCAATGCCTTCGTAGCTAAACGATACAGAATGCTGGGAAAACTTCGTTCCGCTCTTGGGAACATGGTTTGCGGGAACCTCTGCAGCGCTTTTTGGAAGAACAGCAACGTCAACATAGATGTACATCGGACCTACCCATCCATCGTTTCTGTATTTTATGTCCTCTGTGGTAATCTTGACTGCATAGTAATCATGGCTTGGATCAAGCTCACCGGTATCCTTGTAGAGGGCACCGGCCAGCTTCATTATCCCATTGCTCCCATAAGAATAGTCGCTACTGACTATCTCCTGAGATGCTGAAACAGGCATTGATAAAACGATGGCCAATCCCATTAGGATCGCCATCAAGCCCTTCCACTTCATGGGGTTTCACCTCCGTGACGTTGTCTGCAATGCCAATTATAAATTTGTCTTTATACTCTTTTCCTTTTACTTTAAGTAAAAATTCTTCCTTTTTTTTTCGAGTATAAATTTATTCTAACCCAAATTTTCCTCTTAGAATGAATCAAAAGAAACCCGAGTAAAAGAGTTGCATGGTCATGCAACGGCCAAACCCTTATAATTCCCCTCCATATCATCCCTTCAGGTGGTACGATGAAGGCAGTCGTCATAGGTTCTGGAATAGGCGGGCTTTTGACCTCCTCCTTCCTTACTAAGAACGACTATGAAGTTATCGTCTTCGAAAAGGCTCCCTACGTTGGTGGCCGCTTCACGAATCTAAACTACAAAGGCTTCGATCTCTCGACGGGGGCCTTCCACATGCTCCCCCACGGTGAGGACGGGCCTCTTGCTTACCTTCTCAAACTCCTCGGTGCAAACGTTCGGATAATGAACTCAAACCCGAAGGGCATGATATTCTACGATGGCAAAACCCTCCACTACAGGGAAGGCTGGAAGTACCTGAGCTTTACCGAAAAGGCGAGGGCGACAAAGCTCCTCCTAGATGTGAAGCGCGGGAAACTCCCGGAGGGTGAAGAGGCCGAGATGAGCGGGCGCGAGTGGCTGAAGGAGAAAATCGGTGACAATGAGTTCGTTGACCTCTTCATAAAAAGCTTCCTCGGCTGGGCCGACAGTGTCTTGGACGTTCCTGCAGGGGAACTGGCGAGAGAAATCAAGGCCGCTCTGAAGTGGGGAGGGCCGGGCCTCGTTAAGGGCGGTTGCAGTGCAATCACTGGTGAACTCGCCCGAATCGTCGAGCGGAGCGGGGGTAAAATACTAACCCGGAAAAAAGCCGTCGAAATTGATGTTGATTCCAAGAAAGTTATAACTGCCGACGGCGAGGAGTTCTCCTTCGATGTCCTGATTTCCAACGTTGGAATAAAAGAGACCGTCGAGCTAATTGGAAGGAGGAACTTCGACCGCGAATACCTGAAGAAAGTTGACTCGCTAAGGCCGAGCGAGGGTATAAAGTACAACGTGGCATTAAAGGGTAAACCCAGGATAGGCAACACCGTAGTCTTCACCCTCGACACCGAGAGGATAAACGGCTACAACGAGCCCTCCAGCGTTTCTCCCGAGCTGGCTCCAGAAGGATACACCCTCCTCATGCTCCACCACGCCCTTCAGTCAAGGAACGTTAAGGCCGAACGGAAGAAGGGGATTGAGGATATCTACAAAATCTTCCCGAACCTTGACGGGGAAGGGGAGATTCTTCTCATCCAGACATACCTCGACGGAAACCCGGTCAACAGGGTCGCCAGCGGGCAGACTGTGGAGGACTTCCCAATCCCGGATGTTCACATCGTCGGTGACGCCTACAGGCCTCCCGGTGGAATAGAGGTCGAGGGCATTGCCCTGGGCGTCATGAAGACCCTTGAAAGACTCGGCCTTGGCAGTTTCTCGGGATGGTACCCCTAGTTCTTCTTTACTTTTGTCGAGTCACCCTTGGAACCACCGAACCTTTTTCAGATAGACATCCCCTATACCTAACGAACATTTTTATTTCCAGTTTCTGATCCACCTTTCCCGGGGTGAGGATATGAAGAGGGTCGTTATAGCCCTTGGCGGTAACGCAATCCTCCAGCGCGGTCAAAAGGGAACCTACGAGGAGCAGATGGAGAACGTCCGAAAAACGGCCAGGCAGATAGCCGATATAATCGAAAAAGGTTATGAGGTTGTCATAACCCACGGCAACGGTCCCCAGGTGGGGGCTTTGCTCCTCCAGATGGACGCGGGTCAGCAGGTCTATGGCATTCCCGCCCAGCCGATGGACGTTGCCGGGGCGATGACCCAGGGGCAGATAGGCTACATGATTCAGCAGGCTTTGATGAATGAACTTCGCGCGAGGGAAATAGATAAGCCCGTCGCTACGATAGTCACCCAGACGATAGTTGATAAAAACGACCCGGCATTTCAGAACCCCAGCAAGCCCGTTGGCCCCTTCTACGACGAAGAAACTGCCAAAAAGCTCGCGGAGGAGAAGGGCTGGACGGTTATTGAGGACGCCGGAAGGGGCTGGAGAAGGGTAGTGCCAAGTCCTGACCCGAGGGGGCACGTTGAGGCACCGGTCATTCAGGATCTCGTTGAGAAGGGCTTCATCGTTATAGCGAGCGGTGGCGGCGGCGTTCCGGTTGTGGAGGAGAACGGCCAGCTCAAAGGAGTTGAGGCAGTCATAGACAAGGACTTAGCTGGAGAAAAACTGGCGGAAGAGGTGAATGCTGACATCTTCATGATTCTGACCGATGTAAACGGCGCGGCGATTAACTATGGAAAGGAAAACGAGCGCTGGCTCGAAAGGGTCACAGTGGACGAGCTGAGGCGCTATTACGAGGAGGGCCATTTCAAGAGGGGCAGCATGGGGCCGAAGGTTTTAGCTGCAATGCGCTTCGTCGAGTGGGGCGGCGAGAGAGCTGTTATTGCGTCGCTTGACAGGGCGGTAGAGGCCCTCGAGGGAAAAACCGGCACCCAGGTCACCCGCTGACGGGGGCCAAAAAGTTTTTATTTGCTCTTCCCTTTCTGGGTTCAGAATGTTTGGGCAGAAAGACTGTTCTAAAAAGGGAGAGGGGTAAGAGCGATGCAGACGAAAGTTGACCCAGAGGAAATTAAGAGGATCAAGAGGGAGATGGAGGCCCTTGAAAAGGAGAGGAAAGAGATAAGGGCCAAACTCGATGAGCTTGAGAAGGAGCTCCAGGCCTGGATTCAGAAGAGGGACGAGAAGAACAAAGAAGTTCAGCAGCTCCGCCAGAAGGGGCGCGAGTATAAAGCCAGGCGGGATGAAATCAACAAGCAGATCCAGGAGCTGAAGAAGAACCGCGAGGAGATAAACGCCAAACTCGACCTTCTCTACCAGGAGATACTCGAGTACAGAACGAAGAGAGACGAGTACAACCAGCTCAGAAGGATCAAGATGCCCCCGGAAAAGATCCAGGAGAAGATAGAGAAGCTCGAGTGGGAGCTTCAGACAAACCCGAATATCACCCCCGACAGGGAGAAGCAGATCGTTGATCAGATACAGGTTCTCGCGACAGAGCTCGAGATAATCCAGCAGGCCGAGCGCTTCCACAAGAAGCTGGTAGAGGCCAGGAAGAAGGTTGATCAGCTTAAGAAGGCCAGACGGGCCATAAGCCTTGAAATACAGAAGCTGGCAAACCAGAGCCAGCAGTTCCACGAGCAGATGATACAGGCCTTCAACAGGGCAGATGAGGTCAAGAAAGAGGCCGATGAGTACCACCAGAAGGTCGTCGAGCTCCGCGACAGGGTCAGGGAAGTCCGGAAGGAGCTCCGCGCAATCGAGAGGAAGATACGGGAATATGACGAGAAGCACAAGGAACTCATCGCCTACAGGCTCGTTGCCAGGATGCGCGCCAAACAGGACACGAGCTTCGAGAAGGCCGTCGAGGCTCTCGAAAAGTTCAAGAGGGGCGAAAAGCTCACCCTCGACGAGCTGCTGCTCCTCCAGAGGTACAACCTCGTTTGAGGTCTGATGATGGAGATTATAAGACACGAGGGCCCGGGAAGGCTGGGCCTAGTCAGGCTTGAAGGGTACTCCTTCAGAACGCCCGCTTTAGCAGGGGTTGATTTCACGCTCTCGCCTTTCAACTCCTTCTTTCACCCTGAGAAACCGGGTGACTACGACTTCAATTTAGCCCCATCCATCCCGCTCGGCTTTTACACGCCGGCTGAAGTGGTGGAGAAGGCCCTTGAAAGACTTCGGAGTGTAGATTACGGGGGCTTTAACGCCTTCTACCTGCCGGCTTTAAGGAGAACCGAATACCTGGGGGAGTTCTTTAAGATAATCGAAAGATACAACTTCGAGGCAGTTTACCTCGGTAACTCCAAAATCCTCGTCAAGGAGTACCGCTATTTCGTTAAAATCCTCCGCGAGATTCGCGAGAGATTCCCCAACGTCATGATAATAGCCGATTTGGAGCCCTTCTTCTATCCACTCGCCGTTTACCTCGGCATTGATGCCTTTGAAACGCGCTCGCTGAAGCTCTACGACTTCGAGGGGAAGGGCTTCACCCAGTACAGCCCCTTCCTCTGGAGTAAAGAGCCGAACTCGCTGGACTTCGCAAGGGAGACGATTTTGCTCGTTAGGAAGGCCTTGGAGGAAGGAAAGCTCCGCTATCTGGTGGAGAACTTCTTTTACACCCAATATCACGCCGGAATACTCCGCATAGCTGACATTGAGCATTCCGATTACCTGGAAAAATACACGCCCATACAAAAGGAGACGGTCTACTTCATAAGCAACGCCTCGATTAGACGGCCAGAGGTTAAACGCTGGCACGAGCGCGTTATCGAGCGCTTTACTCCACCGAAGAACACCGAGTTAGTGCTTCTCTTTCCCTGTTCAGCCAAAAAGCCCTACTCCTTCTCCCGCTCCCACACCCTCTATCGGAGGGCGGTAAAAGAGGCCCTCGGTTCAGGAATAAGCAGAGTCCACGAGCTTATACTAACTTCCCCCTTCGGCGTCGTTCCAAGGGAGTGGGAGTGGTTGGCTAAATACGACATAGTCGTCACCGGTCACTGGAGCGAGGAGGAGATAAAGCCGGCTGCCGAGCTTTTGGCAAAAACCCTTGAGAAGTACCCGAAGGACGTTCCGATCATAGCCCACCTCGACGAGGCCTACGTTGAAATCGCGAAGCTCGCCTCCGAGATGACCGGAAGGGAAATAATCTTCACCCGCGTTGAGAAAGGCACAACGAGCAGGGAGAGCCTCGAATCGCTCAAGGAGACGCTTAAGGAGTTCCAGCTTGAGGGAACAAAAGAAGACAGAATCTACCGCTATTTCGAGAACATAAGGAAGGTCTTCGACTTCTACTTCGGTGCAGGAGCAGGAGAGGCCGTTCTTCCCGACAACGGCCACGTCAAAGGTTCTAAGATGCTCCGCATCTTTGCCGAAAACCAGCAGACAGGAACCTTCAGGGAGGGGGTCATAAGCGTCACTCCCTTCGGCATGCAGCGCATCTATGACACTCTCAAAGCCTACTGGGTGAGGATTGATTTCGACCTTCGCGGTGACGTCTTTGCCGTCGGAATCAACGAGGCCGACGAGAAAATAAGGCCCGACGACATAGTCGGCGTCGTGAGGGACGAGAAGGTTGTCGGCGTTGGAAAGGCCGTTCTGTCTGGAGAGGAGATGGTTCGCTCTAAGAAGGGCGTCGCCGTTAAGGTGAGGAAGAGGGCTTAACTTTTAAACTTTCCCTCCAACTTTTCTTCATGCCGAGGCATTTCAAGAAAGGGGTGAAGCGGGAGCATCGCTTTCTCAAGGGACTCGAGAAACCTCTTGAGGAGATGGCCCGGATTTCCGGGGTTAAGAAGGTAATCCCTGGCAGGATTTACGCCAGCGATTCAAGGGGCTTCGAGATACGGGTCTCCCGCGAGACGAAGACCGGCCTAAAGCTCATAGCAAAGAGCGATGGTTCCGTTCAGGAGGTTTTTCTCGTCGTTGATAAGGCTGATAGGGAAAGGGTGCGGGGAGAAATTGAGAAAATGGCGAGGGAGTGGAAGAGGAGTTAAATCTCTTCGATACTGGGGATTACCTCGTTGGGAGTCCCCTCCAGTACCACCTTCCCCGCTGCAATGACCACCACCCTGTCCGCAAATTCAACAAGCGGACGCCATATGTGGGAGATCACCACCATATTGGTGCCCTTCTCGGCCAGTTCCCGAAGGGTTCCGGCCACCTCTCTGATACCCTTCAGGTCAAGGTTTGCCAGAGGCTCATCGAGAAGAACCAGCTCCGGCTTTCCGAGAAACGCCTGGGTCAGGCTGATCCTTTTGAGCATTCCAGCGGAGTATTCTCCTATCTTTCTATCCAGATAGCCGCTGACGGAGAAGAGTTTCGCGGCCTCGTTGACCTCATTATTACTGAGCCCCTTAAATTCTGCCAGGTAGCTGAGCCATTCCTTTCCGCTCCGGTGTCGGGGAAGCGCGGGAGGGTCAAAAGACACGCCTATTCTCCTCCGCAGGCGGTCGTTGCTCCACGGGTTCTCTCCCAGAACTTTGATTTCTCCTTTGCTTGGCCTGTACAGGCCGGCACAGAGGTTTAGGAAGGTGCTTTTGCCGCCGCCGTTGGGACCGAGTATCAGCGTTACTCCTTTATCAATTTCCAGGTTCACAGAGTCCAGGGCCACCAATCTTCCGAACCGCTTGGTGAGATCTCTCGCGGTTATCATTTCTTCCTTCCCTCCATCAGCAGGATGGCCGCCAGAAGGAGGGCGCTTACCCCTCCCAGGCCGTATCTGATGTTGAGAACTGTTACCGATGGGTACCGGTTGATGATCCTAACGGCCATTGTTACAGGGGTCATGGTCCGGATCGAGAAGTAATACGGCCCCGAATGCTTCAGCATAACCCTGCCCCGGAAACTGCCGGTTGCGTTTCTTTCAAGAATGGCCTCTCCTATCTCCGGGTCGAAGACCCTGACGGTGTATTCAGTTCCATCCTCGGCGTTTGAACTCAACAGTGCCACTCCGGATGAGGGCACTATCATTCCCCGCCCCACCAGCACTACCCCTGAAATAGGCTGGGTTAGCGCGTTCTTTTCTATGGGAAACACCAGGATGGTTATGAGTATTGTTGACAGCAGTATCGCCTTCAGGAGCCTCATGATACATCCCTCCACTCGCTGAGTATAAGGGCCACCCCCAGCATCACCACCGGGAGGAGAAGCCCCGTGTAGAAAGAGCCATCAAGAAACGTCACTACCCTGTCAGCGGGGTAAAACTGGGTGGTATAGGCCTTGAAGAACGCTTCGTTAATTACCGCGGGAGGAAGGCTCCTCAGTTTGAGCACGAGGGGAGCGTAGAGGAGCGTGATGCTCCCCAGGAGGGAGGCGAAAGTGTTGGGAGAGAGCATCGCCACAAGGGCCGATACCGACACTACGTAGAGCACCATCATCGCCCAGTAGATGAGATAACCCGCAAGGAATCCTTCCCCGAAAAGGGCCCTTCCGATGAGATCTGGAATGTCCCCGTGGATATAGACGAAAGCCAGGAACGCTGGTAGGAGTGAGGCGAGAAAGAGCAGCACCATAGCCGACAGGGCCTTTGAAAGCACCACTGAATAGTTCCTGACGGGCAGGCTGTAGACACTCTTGGCGACCCTCGTGTCCCTGTCGTATCTCATCATCAATGAAACCAGCAGGGCCCCCGTTAGGGCGAATATTGTGTACTCCTCGGTTCCCAGCCTTGGAAGTGTTAGACCCAGAGTCTTGGCGGATTCAGATACTATGATCTCATCGGGCCCGCTTACCATGAAGACCACGTCGTTTCTGGTCAAGCCGGAAAAGAAAGTAATTCCGAGCATAATGAAGCCGAACATAAAGACGATGAGGTTGTATGGATCCTCAAGCTCCCATTTCATCTGGATTTTCATTTCTTCACCTCCTCGTTCTCAGGGCAATGTAAATTGCACCAATGGTCACCATGAGGAGGGATATCTTAATTACGAATGGTCTACTGTCCTCTTTCGGGGAAGGTGAATTAGGAATATTCTCTGTTGGAGATGTGGTGAAGGTCTGCGTGTCATTGAAAACGCCCTTTTGTTCGTTTCCAGGAGTCTCTTCCAGTTTGATGTCGTCCGTTTTGCTTTGAGACGGGGAGATGGCTATCCCTTTGTCCTCCACGACTGACTTTCTCTCCAGGCTCACCTCGATACTCTTGAATTCGTTTGGGGCCAGGATTACCTCCAGGCTCTTTGTGATGTAGCCGGGAGCCTTTACCGTGAGGTTGTAGCGCCCCGGACTCAGGGTGAGGTTTCCAACCTCAACCTCCTCCCCGTTCAGGAGCACAGTCGCGTTCTCGGGCTGTACCGCGAGACTGAGGGTCGCGTTCGCTGGAATCAGGCGAAGGAACACTTTCGCACCTTCCCCCCCAAGGACCACCGATTTCTGTGCCGAGAGGTTGTTTTTGAACGCTATGATGGTGTAGTTTCCCCGTGGCAGGAGGAATGTAGCGGGAGTATTGGCGAAGGCCCTTAGAACTCCATCTGTAACTACAACGGATGCGTTTGAGGGCTCCGACCTAACCTCCAGGGGAACGGTTTCCACTGCTTTCCTCTCCACCGTCAGCGCTGACTTGATTTTCTCCATGTTCACGTTAACGTGATAGGTTTCGTTGGGGGCAACTTTCACGACGCTTTCGACGAGGTAGTGGCCATCGGCTATGCCCACAGTATGGGTGTCGAGCCTATGGATGACCGGGATCCGTATCGTTCCGTAGTAACCGACGGCGGTGACGTTGTAGACGTCGTGGGGAATCGCGGGGACGTAGAAGTCCATTGGAGTGTAGAAGATGTAGCGGTTGTGACCGCCGTTGAGGTATATCGTGAGGTCATCAGGAGTTGAGTTTATCTCCAGCCGCGCCCACGGGACGGTGTAGGTGACGTTCCTGATGCTCTCCAGTCTACTTCCACCCCCGGGGAATATCCCCACGTAAAACATACACGGGTTCCCATCGCTATCGTCTCCAATGTGCATGAAAGTTCCGTTGAGTGTTATGTACACCCTGTTCCTTCCCAGTATCTCAACATCCATGGGGTAGGGTTTTGATATGTTGATGTACACCGAGGCACCTCCGCATCCTCCAGATGGAACTGCAAAGGGATCAAAGGGAGGGTGCAACTTTTCTTGGCTGTAGTTGGCACTCTCGTTAAAGATGGCCTTTATGGACACGATCCCATCGCCCGAAACGGCATCTCTGACCGCGTTGGGATCCACCCGGACGATGGTGGAGGTTTCAGCTACCACGGAAACCTGGACAATTACCGTGACGTTTCCGGTTATCCTGACGGTGTAGTTTCCAGGAGGGAGCGCCAGGCCTACAGGAGTAGCGTAAGAGCCAACCCCTACTATATCAGCCACCAGGCCGCTGGGCGCCTCAACGAACAGGTAGCCAGGCTCTCCCATGGCTTCTCCGGATGAATACTCCGGGGGAATGAGCAGGCCCGCCACCAAAAACGCAAATAGGAGCGCATTCCATCTCATCGTCTCCACCTCGGTTCATTCCGGATAAAGATAATCATAAGGACGAGCAGTGACAAAACAAAGAAGTACTTTATTGGTGTTGATGGTGATTGTGTGGATCCGTAATCCGGAAACTCGATATTCGTGTCGTAAAGGTTGAACCCCTGAGCGTACCACTCCTTATCTGCCTTCCCCTCATCGATGAGCTTGTATAGCTTCCGCGAGTTCACCCGGTCAAGGGCGATCGCCCCTATAACCCCCAAACTTGTCAGTTCTGCCGTCATGTCCGAGAGAAGTGTTGTTATAAGAACACCCGTGTCCGGTTCGTAAATCAGCCCGGTTGTTATAGTATGACCATCACCCCTTGTTAGATCATCAATAACGTATGCGCCCTCGCTCTCGACAAGCAGGTAAGGGGGAATGAAATCCCTGTAATGGGTGTGGAGGATTTTGTCTTCCATCCAGGTGAAGGAGACGTTCGTTACAACAATATCATCTCCCCGGAGATCATACTTTTTCATAAATGCTGGGGTGAGGAGATAATCACCCTTTTTCGGCGGGTTGGCAGGGTCTATGAAGAACGTGGGTGGTCCGATTGGGGTACCGTCTTCTTCGTAATACACCATATTGCTTAGGTTTAAGAGGAGAACTCTCGAAAGAACCAGACGAGGAAGTGTTACTCCAGGCCTCACGCTCACGTTGTTCATTTCAAGGGTAACCTTCACGAAAGCTGTTTCGTTAGTGACATTGAGGATTTCAAAAGTCAGGTACGAATTGCCTGTAACGAAGAGTGATATCATGGTGCGGTTGTCGATTTTGAAGAGGTCAGAATCACCTTCATAGAGATCTTTGACCTCCTTATAAGCGTCCTTTGGGAGGAGTCTCGGCCAGATCATGAAGATGTTTACCTCGTTTTTCTTGGGATTATGGGGCATTGTCATGGCGTACTTAATGTAGGCTCCTTCTTTGAACCAGTATGGGTTGGAGTATGCTTGGTGCGTGGTGGCTGAGATTGAGATGAGCACCAGTAGGATAGCCGCTGTTTTTTTCATCCTCTTCTCCACCTCCATGGGGAAATGGCAGTGAGAAGCAGGACGACGAGGGAAACCGTGAAGAAGTACCTCATCCCTGTGCTTGGAGTTGCTGTTGACGAAGTCTCCGGGAACTTAATGTTAGTATCGTAGAGATTGAAACCTGGATTCCAAAGTTCGTGCCTTATACCCTTTTTCTGCAGTTCGTCCATCTTTTTTGCTGCTAGGTAGTCATAACTGTCACCGTTTATAACCCCAAGGGCCAGCAGCTCAGGAGTCACATCAAAAAGTCCTGTTATCAGCACTCCCGTATCGAAGTCATAGACGTAATAATTCCAAATTGTGGTCGAGTAATACCCATCACTGAGTTTCCAGTAGAAAGGAACCTGCGAGCTTGAGATATAGATATAGGGTGGCTCAAAAGTGCGGTAATAGGTGTGTAACTTTGCATCCTCCAAGGGAGAATAGGACACATTGCCCACCAGAATGTCCCTGGTTATGGCACCCAATTTCTTTACGCCACTCATGTTTACGAGTAGGCTGTTCTTA
Source organism: Thermococcus sp. (assembly GCF_027012695.1). Classification (GTDB taxonomy): domain Archaea; phylum Methanobacteriota_B; class Thermococci; order Thermococcales; family Thermococcaceae; genus Thermococcus. The sequence continues at coordinate 2,707 of NZ_JALUYR010000029.1, read as the reverse complement.
GGAGGTAAATCCACGGGAGAGACTAGAAAAGTTGGCCTGCCAAGTAATGAACCGTTGTCGTCTATGTATTGCATGCGTTTAAGATCCAGGGTGAGGATGGTGGACAGGACAATTCTCCTCAGGTAATACCTGTTGTAAATCCAGACATTGGTGAGCTCGAGAGTAGTGTTTACCAGTGCGGTTTCATTTTGTATGCTCAAAATTCTAAACGTCAGGAATACGTCTCCCCGAACGACCAAAGACACGAGCTCATCTGGTTCTGTGCCGTTTAGCCGTCCTAGAATTAGACTCCTTGGTCGTTCTGGCATTCTGGGAAGATAAACCTCAAATATGTTGACATCATGTCCCTGAGTATTGTTAGGGGCTAACAGCGCGTATTTTAGGTAAACACCATCCATGTTAAGGGTCGTATAATCGGAAGACAGCGCGGGAGATGACAGTGTAACAAGCTGAGAAATAATAAAAAGGGACAGAAGAGGGCGATTTTTCATTAGTTCACCCCCAGTAATTGGGTATGTCTGCTATTGCAGTGCTGGGGTATGTCTCAGAGTACCTTTTGTAAACTACTTTGTAATATGCATAGGAAGAAGTAACCCTGTGTTCGGGACGATACCATTCCATTCCCTTTGCTGTGGCTGTTCCGTAGACGGTGTCTGTGATGATTCTCTGGAATTTTCCGTTGCACACAACGACTTTCCCGTGAATTCCAGTCCAGACCCATTCGTTTTGATTCCACTGTCTGACGTCGCTGTTGTGGTCCCAGGGCGTCCAGCAGCTTTGGGTTGAAACGCTACCTGCGGCATTCACGAGGCTGATCAATAGTCCTCCAAGGAGGAGGACTCCGAACAATATCTTATAACCCATAGTAGCACCACCTAATTAAGCGCTAGTAATAACATATCGATCCTTATAAGTCTTACGTTTTGGAGTTATAGTTAACACGCGGGATCAGGTAAGTTTAAAAACAGTCAATACCAATCGTATGGGAATAAACCTCTAACTGGGTAATCGTGTGCCGTCATGGGGGGACCACTCCCGTATAGATCCGGCGAATCCGAAAGAATCTGGGATTCGACTTAAAGCTCCCCCTTTCCCTCGAAGAAGGCCTCAAGCTCCTCGTCGCTTATCTCCTCATCCGCCTTCGTGTATCCAAGCTCCCTCTTCTGGAGTTCTATGAGGCCGGGCGTTAGGAGGAGCTTTCCGTTCAGCTTCGGCACCGCGTAGTGGAGCGTTATTTCGCTGAACTCATCGAGCTTGATCGTCGGGTTCTCCTCGTAATCTATACCGTCCAGTTTCCTCCCGTCCGCTATGAGCTTTGTCACTATGCTCGCTCCGTCTATCGAGTACTGGGGCTTTCCGATGTGCCTGACCTTAACGCCCTCCATCCTCGACGTTATGAACTCCTTCGTCCTGCCCCTTGGAATAGCGTCGCCGAGGATTCCGCCGACGACTATCATCGTGTCCTCCTCGATGTCCTCGGGTTTAAGCTCCTCCTCCGCCTGGAGGTCGAGGACTATGAGCTTGGACCTGTCGAAGGGGAAGCGCGTGACGCTCTCACCTATGACGCTCCCCAGCTTCGCCAGTTTCTCCCTCTCGTACCCGCGGACGTTCGTGAAGATGAGCTTATCCTTCCACCACTCGGCCACGTGGCTGTACTCCAGCCAGAGCCACTCGCTTACCTTCTCAAGGTGCTCGATTATCAGGTAGGGCATGAGCATCACCGCCGGGCTTTGGGTGAGGTTTTTAAAAGCCTGTTGCCACCGCTCTATATGTCGTTCCGCGAGAAGTACGCGAGGATCGCCAGGCACTACGAGGCCCTTGAGCGGCCTCTCGACAGGTACTTCTGCCCGCTGAGGCGAAAGGCCATCTCGTTCATCGAGGGGAAGAGAGTCCTTGAGGTCGGCGTGGGGGTTGGCAAGACCCTCAAATACTACCCAAGGGATGTGGAACTCTGCGGAATCGATGCCGTTCCTGGGGCACTTGAAATCGCCGGGAGAAAGGCGGAAGAACTCGGCCTCAATGCATGCTTCAAGGAGGCCGACGTCGAGAGGCTTCCCTTCCCGGATGGGAGCTTTGACACCGTGGTTTCTTCCTTTGTCTTCTGCACGGTTCCCAACCCCGAAAAGGGCATGGAAGAGATCCTTCGCGTTCTGAGGCCCGGCGGGAGGGTTATCTTCATCGAGCACACGAGGAGCGATTCAAAGCTGGTGGATTATCTCTTCCTCCGGCCGATGAAGCTCCTTCTCAAGCCGCTCCTCGACGACGACCCGCTGAGGGAGACCCATAAGCTCGTGAAAAGGTACTTTGAGATCGAGCACGAGGAGGATCACTACGGAGGAGTGGTGCGGCTGATAGTGGGTAGGAATTCTAAGAAAATTTAACACTCCTTCTTGTGTTGGAGTTCGCCTGTCCTCTCAAGATCGAAAACTCAAAGCAGGTTCGCATCTGAAAAAAGCAAGCTAAAACAGATTTCAACTTCTTCTCAACGCCCGAAGGGCGTTATATCCACATTAAAACGCTGCATAACCAGCAGGTGAAAGAACAAACCGACCTTAAAATTGAGAACCTCCGAGAATGACGTGCGAATCTTGATCAAACTCAGAGGGACTGTCGTCCCGTGTGCTGGAGTAAAGCTCCAACGTCGCGCAGGCGAGCAAGCTTTTGGAAAAAGCTTGACCAAAAGTTCGTGGTTCTTCTTAAATTGCCA
>NZ_JALUYR010000028.1 GCF_027012695.1 Thermococcus sp. | reverse complement strand
GGGAGTTCAACAGGCTCCACGGCAGTGAGGCGGAGGCGAGAATTTTGAAGATGGAGGGCGATGAGGTTATAATCGAGTTCGAGGGTTCGTTCTGCGCCACCTGCGGGCTTTACGACTACTTCGACGACATCAAGTGGGAGGCGATGGACCTCGGGGTGGAGCTTGAACCCCTTGAGGTTCTCGAAGCTGAGGAAGACGAGTTTGAGCACGGGCGCTACGTCGTGAGGTACAGGCTGGGGAGAAGGCCGACGATTGGGATGGGCATCGCCGAAACGGGTAAGGGTTAAAAGTTCTTTCTCGGACCCAACCCCATGAACCAGTTCCTCCTCGGACTGCTCGTCATCTTCCTATGGGACGGCTACTTCTTCTTCAATTACATAATTAGCCTTTTCGGGGATTATCGAACCAGGGAGTGGGGGCCGAAGGTGAGCATCCTCATCCCGGCTTACAACGAGGGGCAGAGGGTTTTAAGGGCGGTAAAATCGGCCCTTGAGCAGGACTACACCGATTTGGAAGTCATAGTAATCGATGACGGGAGCGAGGACGGGACCTTCAAAGCGGCATCCTCCGTAGGCGACCCGCGGCTGAGGATCTACGGGGTTGAGCACGGGGGGAAGGCAAAGGCCCTCAACTTTGGCCTCTCAAAGTCCTCAGGCGAGGTTATCGTAACGACCGACGCGGACAGTGTCCTTGAGCGGAACGCGGTGAGGGAACTCGTGAGGCGCTTCTACTCCGATGATGTCGTGGCCGTCGGCGGGCAGGTTCGCGTCTTGGGCGGTTCCTTCCTTGAGAGGGCGCAGGATGCGGAGCATCTGAGGATAGCCATGTTCCGCAGGGCGAAGGAGCTTGAGGATCTGAGCCTCACACCGGGTCCAATAGCGGCCTTCCGGCGGGATGCCCTTGAGCGAATCGGCGGTTTCGTGGAGGATGCCGTTGAAGACTACGCCACCACAAAGGCAATCAAATCGCTGGGAAGGGTGGTCTACGCCCCATGGGCGAGGGTCTGGACAGAGATGCCGCGTTCCCTTTCCGCCCTCTGGCGGCAGAGGAGGCGCTGGTTTCTGGGAGATTTGAAAAACCTCGGCGGTGGCTTCACCAAGGACCGGGCATTCCTCCTGCTCGGCGATGCAGTGGCGCTTTTGGATGTGCTGGTCCCGCCCGCTTTGGCTTTAACCGGCCACTGGGGGCTGTTTGTCCTCTGGTGGTTCTTTGAGACATTCACGATGCTCTTTCCGGTTCTCTTTGAGGGGGGAAGGCTCTCCAATGCGCTCCTCTTCCCGCTTATCCTCTGGTTCTGGGCGGCTTTCTACCTTTCGCTTCACGTCTACGGATACATCAAACTCCTCCGGGGAAAGATCTAATCCGCCGAAACCCTTTTAAATGCCCAACCCTGTGCTACATAAACTATATAGAACATATAGACGAGGTGGGGCAATGATAGGTATTGCTGCGGCGTTCTTCATGGCATGGGCGATAGGTGCAAACGACAGCGCGAAGGCTGTGGGCACCGCCGTTGGGGCGGGGGTAATCGGTTTCAAGCGAGCTGTCCTCATCATCGCTGTCTTTACGACGATAGGTGCTCTGCTCGGCGGTTCATCGGTTTCAGGAACAATAAGCGGCTTGGCTGGAGGTCTCAGCTCTGGAGAAGTGGCTTTAACCCTCTTGAGCGCCGCAGCCGCCGTAACGGTCGCGAGCCTGTGGGGAAAGCCGATCTCCACCACCCAGTCCGTCATCGGGGCGCTCGTGGGCGCGTCGCTGGCCGTCGGTCTGAGCGTGGACTGGTCCACCGTCGTCAGGATAGTCCTCGCCTGGTTCGTCTCCCCCGTTGTTGCTGGACTCCTTGCCATAGCGATATACTTCGTCTACAAGCCCATAATGCGCAGGATAAAGTGCCTCAAGAACCTCGAGCTGACCCAGAAGTGGCTTGTTTTACTCGCATCTGCCTATGCCTCCTTCAACCTCGGAACCAACGAGCTTGCCAACGTTGTGGGCCTCTCGGGAAGCGGGGTGGACTGGCGGTTTTTCCTGGCGGTCTCGCTTGCCTTCGGGGCGCTGACCTTCAGCAGGGAAGTTATAATAACCGTTGGGAGGGACATAGTCCCACTTGGCCCAACCTCAGCCTTTGCCAGCCAGTTCGGCGCGGCCCTTTCGGTAACCCTGGCCAACATCTTCGGTCTCCCGGTCAGCTCTGGGCAGGCGATAGTGGGCGCCATAAGCGGGCTGGCCCTCTACAAGGGCGAAAAAGTCAACGGGGAGGTTCTCATCGGCATAGTCAAGAGCTGGGTTAGGGCGCCCCTCTCCGCCGGGTTTATCGCATACCTGATGGTGCTTCTCTTCTCCGCCGCAGGCTTTTAAACCCCCAGTCCTACCCCCCTGGAGGTGCTGCGGATGGTGGATTTCAAGTTCGAGGTCAAAGCGAGGGACGCCGCGGGCAGGATCGGAAAGCTGACCGTTAACGGAAAGACCATAGAAACCCCCGCAATAATGCCGGTTGTAAACCCAAAACAGCTCATCGTAACCCCGAAAGAGCTGAAGAAGATGGGCTTCGGGATGATCATCACGAACTCCTACATCACCTACAAGACGCCAGAGCTGAGGGAGAAGGCCCTGGAGGTGGGCATTCATAAACTGCTCGACTACGATGGTATAATAGAGGTTGACTCCGGCAGTTTCCAACTCATGCGCTATGGAGGCGTAGAGGTCACGAACCGCGAAATAGTCCAGTTCCAGCAGGCAATAGGCGTTGACATAGGGACTTTCCTCGACATACCAACTCCACCCGATGTGCCGAGAGAGAAGGCCGAGGAGGACTTGAGGGTAACGCTGGAGAGGGCAAGGGAAGCGGAGGAAATAAAGGAGATAGCTATGAACGCGGCCGTTCAGGGATCAACCTATTCCGACCTGAGAACCTACGCCGCCAAAAGGCTGAGCGAGATGGACTTTGAAATCCATCCAATCGGTGCCGTGGTTCCGCTGATGGAGAGCTATCGTTATAAAGACCTCGTTGACGTAGTTATCGCCTCGAAGCTCGGCCTCAGACCGGACAGACCGGTCCACCTATTCGGGGCTGGGCACCCGATGATATTCGCTTTGGCCGTTGCCATGGGAATAGACCTCTTCGATTCGGCCAGCTATGCCCTGTATGCCAAGGATGACCGCTACCTAACGCCAGAGGGTACGAAAAGGCTTGATGAGCTTGAGTACTTTCCCTGCTCCTGTCCCGTCTGTTCCCGTTACACGCCTCAGGAACTCAGGGAGATGCCGAAGGAAGAGAGGAGGAGGCTTTTGGCGATCCACAACCTCTGGGTCATACGTGAGGAGCTCAACAGGGTAAAGCAGGCGATAAAGGAGGGAACTCTGTGGGAGCTGGTCGATGAAAGGGCAAGGAGTCACCCAAAAATGTTCGCGGCCTACAAGCGTTTGCTCGAATACAGGGACTACCTCGAGAAGAACGAGCCGGTAACCAAAGCCAGCGCCTTCTTTAAGGTGAGCGAGGAATCCCTGAGGTGGCCCACAGTCGTTAGGGCCAGAGAACGGGCGGAGCGTGTAAAGAGAAAATTCCCGGAAACGGTGAAGCACCCGATTTTCGGTGAGATTCCAAGGTATCTCAGCCTGAGTTATCCCTTCGCCCAGAGCGAGGGCGAGGAGGACTTTACCATAGAGAAGCCCGGGAAGGGGGAGGCCAAAAAATACGTCATGGCCATAGCGGAATACCAGTTCGGGGAAGGGGCCGGAGAGGCCTTCAGAGATGCATTAGTCGAGCTTTCGAGAAAGACGGGCATGCCGAGGCAGATTAAAGCCAAGGGCAAGCACTTAGCGACGTTCAGGGCCGAGGACGGCCTCCTGACGCTCGGAATAGAAGGTGCCAAGAGGCTCCACGAGGTTCTTCCGTTCCCGAGGATGCGTGTCGTTGTGAACAGCGACGCCGAGCCCTTCGCGAAGCGCGGAAAGAACGTTTTCGCGAAGTTTGTGGTTGATGCCGACCCGGGAATAAGGCCCTACGACGAGGTTTTAGTGGTGAACGAGAGGGACGAGTTGCTCGCAACGGGACAGACGCTCTTAAACGGCGAGGAGCTGAAGGTTTTCCAGAGCGGATTGGC
>NZ_JALUYR010000027.1 GCF_027012695.1 Thermococcus sp. | reverse complement strand
TCTCCGGAATTTGAGCCTGTTTATCTCGCTCTCTAACTCTTCCTGCCGGCTCCGGAGCTCTTTCTGTCTCATCTGAAGCCCGTGTATCTCTTCCTGAAGCTCCTGTTTCTGCTTTTTCAGGTGCCGGAGTTCTTTCAGAAGCCGGTTGCGGACCGAAACGGCCTTCTGAAGTTCTGTCTCCTTCTCCTGAAGTTCTTTCTCCAACTGCTGTTTCCTGTTCTCCAGCTCCCGGAGCTCCTCTGTGAGCTTCCCGGTCCTCTCTGAGAGTTTCTTCAGCCTCTCTAAGCTCACGCTCCAACTCCTCTAAGGCACTCAGGTAGAGCCTGAACGTGGCTTTCATCTTTTTGTCCAGCCTAACTGCTACAAGACCGTATTTCGGGTGGTTTACTACGGCATACATCCTGTCCCTTTTTAAGATTCTGCCAAAGGGGGAGAGCTCTCCTGCTTTCTTTTCCGTTATTTCTATGCCTTTAGAGGTGAGAAACTCTATGGCTTCCTCTAAATCTCCCTGTTTTATGAGCTCTGAAGCTATGAAAACGGCCTGTCTGACGTATTCCTTGAAGCTCCTCTCTGGAGCGTGGAGCTCTACCTGGTGCTTCCAGTCCTGCGTGGGTGTTCCTTTCCGGAAGTTTCTGGCTACCTCTCTTTCTCTGGCGTTCATGAAGGGGCGGAGCTCTCTTATAACGGTTCTCTTCAGGTCGTAGAACTCTTTCTGGCTGAGATGTCTGAGCTTTCCGTCCGGGTCTGCGCTTTCTACGACGTGGACTGCCGTTCCGTGGTCTTCCTGATGGACTGCGTAGAGGTGATACCTGTAAGGGTCGCTGAAGATGGCCTCTATCCGGTCAAGGAGTCTTTCTATCTGCCTCTGCGTTAGGTGGTGGCCGAAGGAGATGACAAAGTGCTGGGTCTTGCAGTTTCCCTGGTGGATTAGAAGGTGTCTGTTGAACTCTCTCGCAAGCTCTCTTTTGAGCTCTGCCGGGAGCTCTCCGGGTCCTAAAAGCA
>NZ_JALUYR010000026.1 GCF_027012695.1 Thermococcus sp. | reverse complement strand
GGGCAGGCTGATAGTGATTCCCGGTGGCGGCGGAAAATACGGCGAGATAAGACTGCCTGAGGAGATAAAGAACGCCTCCATAGACGAGCTTGAGAGCGTTGAGGTCTCCCTCGCGGAGGAAGAGAAAAGGAGGCAGAGGAGCATAACGGAGTTCCTCCGAAAGGATTAAATCCAGGATGTAAGAATTTCTTACCGGTGGGACAAATGGAAGTGGTTCGCGTGTCCTCAAAGGGTCAGGTAGTCATTCCCAAGAGGGTTAGGGAGAAGATGGGTATAAAGGAAGGGGATTACCTCCTTTTAGTCCAGGACGGGGATATCATCGTCATGAAAAAACTCGACATTAACCTGGAGGAGGTGTTCAGGGAAGGAGAAAGACTAGCAAAGGAGAAGGGAATAACCAAAGAAGACGTTGAGAGAGCTATCATGGAAGTGAGGTACGGGAAATGAGACTCTCCCTGGACACAAACGTTTTAATCTCCGCTTACTTCTGGCATGGTACAGAGAGAAGGCCTCTCTGGGACTGCCTTCGCGGGTCTCATGAGTGCTATATCTCCGATTATGTGATTTATGAACTGCAAAAGGTTCTCATTGGCAAGTTTTCCCTTCAAGAAGAGAGCGTTGAGCGCTATCTATCCGTTCTCATGACGTTTTTGGGTCTTATCCACACGGAGAGCGGTCCCGAAGTTTCCAGGGATCCCAAGGATAATCCAATACTTTGGGCTTGTGCCAAAGGTAACGTGGATGCTCTTATCACTGGAGACGGTGATCTCCTATCGCCGAGGAATGACGAGAAACTGCTGTGCCCCGAAAATAGCTGTTTTAAGGTCCTTCGAACAGGGGAGGTGCTGGGATGAGGGAATCCGAAATCATCGAGCTCTTCCTCAAACACCTCAAAAGGCAGGGTGATCTGCCCCTTGGAGATGATGCCGGGGCAATAAGGCTCGGTAACGGCTGGCTGGTCGCTACCAACGATATGCTCGTCAGAAAGACGGACGTCCCGGAGA
>NZ_JALUYR010000025.1 GCF_027012695.1 Thermococcus sp. | reverse complement strand
TGGTGGGCCCGCGGGGATTCGAACCCCGGACCTCCACCTTGTAAGGGTGGCGTCATGACCATCTAGACCACGGGCCCGCCCGGATTTAGGGAACGGTGAAAATTTATAACCTTTTCGGGCAAGTTAATGGGGGTTGGACATGGACAGGATAAAGACCCTCGCGCTTCTCTCGGCAGTTCTGATAACAATAGCGACGGCCGGAACTTGAGTTTTCACCCACGACGTGAACGTTACCCTTGCAATCCTCACCCTTGCCTCAACGATAGCGACCGTGATGATGGCTGTCACGATATACGAGCTCGACATAGCCATCAAGGAGCTCAACTTCGAGAGCATCTCGGCGACCTATGAGATGATGGACGATGAACTGAAGGGTCAGCTCAGGAACATAAAATCCTGGAAACTGCAGGGACTTTCAGCTGAGGAAGTTCTGAAGGACCCGAAGAAGCTTGAAGCCGTGAGAGAAGCTAGCAAAACTCTCGACAGGATTGGCTACTTCGTCTACCGCGACCTCGTGGGAGACTGGTTCATCCAGGAGCAGTACGCGGGATTAATCCTGGATTCGTTTCTGGCGATGAAGGATTACCTCAAGGCCCTTCGCGATTCCTCAGAATGCGGGGACACGAGTTTGAGCGAAAGAGAGCAGGCGGTCTGTAAAAAGGGCCCGTGGTTCATGCGCCGCTTCTACCTTCTCCTCGTCGTCATCAGCTACGCATATCTCTGCGAGAAGTTTCCGTTCCAGTGCGAGTCAACCTTCAGGAGATACGGCCTCAAACCACAAAACCCGGTTCCAAGCGAATGGCTCGAGCAAGACGTGAAGAAATGGCTCAAAAAGAGGGGATACGGGAGGCATCTATGACTTTCCAATTCCCCTCCTCACCTTCACCGCCAATCCGCTCTGGAAAACCTTCAGCTCCTCGCCGTTTAAGAGCGTCTGTCCCGTTGCGAGCAACTCGTCCCTCTCGTTCACCACTAAAACCTCGTCGTAGGGCCTTATTCCCGGGTCGGCATCAA
>NZ_JALUYR010000024.1 GCF_027012695.1 Thermococcus sp. | reverse complement strand
ATGGTCAAGACGATAACGATTTCCGATGACGTTTACGACGAACTCGTTCGAATTAAGGGTAAAAAATCCTTCAGCGAGCTCTTTAGAGAGCTTTTGCGGGAGAGAAAGGGAAACGTTGATGCCCTGCGCCACCTCTACGGGATTCTGAGTGAGGATGAGTACATGGAGGCGAAGAGAAAGCTCAAAGAGATCGAGGAGGAGTTTGAAAAATGAGAGCAGTCTTGACACAAATGTGATAATCGAAATTGCCAGGGGCAACCGCGAAGTCTTTGAAAAAGTCTCTGCTCTGGACAACACCTTTTACATAACTGCCATAACAAAGTTCGAGATTCTTGTGGGAATGCCTAAGAAAGATGAGCTCATATGGCTTGAGGCCCTAATAGAGCTTCCCTTTGATGGAAAATGTGCCGAGATGGCGTCGTATCTTCATAAAAAGCTGATGAAGCAGGTGACACCGATGTCATTAAGGGACCTGTTCATTGCTTCCATTGCCATTGTCAATGGCATGCCAATAATAACCTTGGATGAGAATTTCAAAGTTTTAAAGGAACTGGGGTTTGATGTTCACGTTATTTAGATTCCTCAATCCACGCGACCGGTTCGACCTCTATAGCCACCACTCCGTACTTTTTCTCCTTCTCCTCTGAATAAAACCTCCGGTAAACTTTAACGCCCTCTTCAATGCTCTTCACTCCGGGCAGGACGTTCTCAAGGCCCTCCTTTTCCAGCATTTCCCTGAAGGATGAGTAGACCCTCAGGTCCTTTACAACACACACCAGTTTGTTCTCGAAGACTATTTCATCCCCGGGTTTTATGGCCTGCCTCTTCTCATCGTACAGACGGCCCTCGATTTTCTTTTTTCCCTCGGCTATTGCCTTCAGGTATTCCTCCTGGAGACCCATTCTCCACGTTGTCACTCCATCACCCCCTGCTCAGACGAGGTAGCGCACTATCGAGGGACTTATCCTTATGAGCTTTGCGAGCAGCCTCGGTCTCTTCAGTATGGCCTTCGCCGTCCTCACGTGGTCGTCGAAATCGGCCTGGGTCTCTATGACTTCCCTGGCCTCTTCGCTTCCGAGAACCTCGAAGACCCTCTCTATGTTCTCCTGGCCCATCCCCTTGAACACTTTCCTGAAGCGAAGGCCAAAGCTTATCTGGTTCTTGATGTCCTTGCATAGCTTTTCGTATTGATCTGGCCTTCCTGAGAGGAGCGCTTCCCTGAGGGCGTGGGCGCAGAGCATCCCGAAGACTATCCCTCCTGCGGTGGTGGGCTTTATCTGCAGCGCGGCGTCACCTATGAGGGCCACGTTGCCCCTGATCCAGGGTTTCCTCCAGCCGAAGCCAACGCTTCCTGCTTTGAACTCGACTATAGAGGTTGGCTTTAGCATCCTCACCCGCAGGAACCTGTTCAGGGCCTCGATGCTTCCCAGCGTCCCGACCCTCGCCAGTCCCCGGTTCACGGGAGCGACCCACATGAAGAAGTCCTCGTTCAGGTCCTTGTTTACCCATACCTCCACGAAATCCTCCCGAAAATCACCAACGACTTCTACCTCATAGCCGCTCAGGAATTCCGCTTTTGTCTTCGCGCCGATGGCCTTCGCGACCGTGCTCGAAACGCCGTCCGCTCCAACGTAGAAGTCCGCCTCCACATCGAGTCTCTCGCCGAGATGCTGAAGAACGGCTTTCCCGTTTCTGAACCCCTGGAATGTCGTCGCCATGTAATATTCCGCGCCCCTTTTGATGGCCCTCTCCGCGAGGGCCTTCTCGAGGGTTTTCCTGTCAACCATATACGCCTGGGGCGTCTTTCTCTCCACCTCAAAGCTCTGGATCCGTGAGTAAAAGACGGCCCCGCGAAGCCTGTTGATCACTGCCCCCTCCGGAAGGCCAAGTCTCTCGTAGTTCGCCGCCCCGATTATCCCGGTGCAGGCCTTCCCCCCGAAGGAGCCCTTTCTCTCCACAACGGCCACGCTGAAGTCCCTCGCCAGAATGCTCGCCAGGTAGTTGCCGACGGGTCCACCTCCGATGATAAGAACGTCGTACTTCATCCTCACCCCCCGCCGGGTGTATCTTTTAAACCCTAAAAACCTAACCTTCCCGGTGGTCCCATGAAGGTTTTGGTTACCGGTTTTGAGCCCTTCGGCGGCGAGAGGATAAATCCCTCCTGGGAGGCCGTTAAGGCGCTCTCCCCTGAACTCGATGGTTCAAGGGTTGTGAAGGTTCAGTTGCCCGTCTCCTTCAACCGCGTCAGGGAGATCCTTCCCGGTATCATCGCGCGGGAAAGGCCGGATCTGGTTCTGCTGACCGGTCAGGCCGGTGGACGGCCTAACATTACCGTCGAGCGCGTTGCGATAAACGTGATGGACTCGGAAATGCCGGACAACGACGGCTTCAAGCCGGAAGATGAGCCGGTCTTCGAGGGAGCCCCAAGCGCGTACTTCGCCACTATACCGATAAAGCGCGTTGTTAAAACCCTTAGAGGGGCTGGAATTCCGGCGGGGATTTCGAACAGCGCTGGAACCTACGTCTGCAACACCGCCATGTTCACGGCCCTGCACACGATAGCTGTTGAGGGAATGAAAACCCGGGTTGGCTTCATTCACGTGCCCTACAGTCACGGGCAGGTGCTGGATAAGGGGAGGCCGTCAATGGCCCAGGAGACGATAAACCGGGCCGTGGAGCTGGCCGTCAGGGCGATCATATCCACCTGAAACCTTTTAAATCCCCACTGTTATACACACCGAACCCGGAGGGTGAGGCCTATTCTGATACTGGGAATAGACGTGATCGGCGAGAACCCGAAGAAGTTCGCCGTCGTGAGCTGGCAAAACGGAAGGCTGGAGAGAAAGGGTGAGTTCACACTCTACAGGTTAATTCGCTTCATCCAGGGCAAGAGACCTGACATTGTGGCCATAGACAGCGTTACCGAGCTCGGCGACGATTTGCGAAGGTTTCTCAGGGCACTTCCCCCGGGGACCAAGCTCGTTCAGGTAACCGGTAGGCCCGGCGAACAGAGAAGCCTGCAGAGCCTCGCGAGGGAGCACGGCATAAGAACGATTGACCGCTTCGATCCCTACGAGGAAGCGAAGCTCTCCGCTTTGCTCGCGAGCAAGGGGGTAGGTTACGAGGTTTTGGCTTTCGAGGACGAGGTCATCGTCAAGGTAACCCGCGGGCGGAGCCATGGCAAAGGTGGCTGGAGTCAGGACCGCTACAGGAAGAGGGTGCACAACCTTGTTAGGGATAAAGTGAGGGAAATTGAAGACAGGCTGAGAAGAGCTGACATACCCTTCGACCTCGAGACAGAGGAAAAGGACTACGGCTTAGCCAGGGGCGAGTTCAGGGTTTACGCGAGCAGGGAAGAGCTGGCCGGGCTGATAAGGCCGATGCGCGGTGGGGACGTTGAGGTCAGGATTTACCCGGTTGAAAGGGCCGAGCTCGGTTTTGCCCCGCTCAAGGGCGAGGAAGCCATAAAGGAGCGGAAAAGCATTATAGTGGGCATAGACCCGGGAATAACCGTTGGAATAGCGGTCGTTGATCTGAGCGGGAACGTGATTGCCCTCCACAGCGAGAGGAACATGCCCGTCGGCGAGGTGTTCAGGTTTATCAGCGAGATTGGACATCCAGTGATAGTTGCAACCGACGTTTCCCCTGCACCTGGATTCGTCGAGAAGATAGCGCGCTCCTTCAAAGCGAACCTTTTCGTTCCAAGGGAGAGCCTTCGCGTTGAGGAAAAGAACGAACTCCTGAGAAACCTCGGTCTCAGGGTTGGGGACGATCACCAGCGCGACGCTTTGGCGGCAGCTTACAAGGCCTACCTCCGCCTCAAACCAAAACTGGAGCACGTTGAGGCCAAGCTCCGCGAGACAGGACTAACCCGGCGGACCGACGAGGTAAAGGCACTGGTCATACAGGGCTACAACCTCGGGGAAGCCATGCAGAGGGTTGCAAGGCGTGAGAAACCGCGGGAAGGGGAAGAATCCGGGGTTCAGGAAAGTGCTGACGTCAGGCCCTACGTGAAGAAGATCCGCGAGCTCGAGGACAGGATAGCCCTCCTCGAACGCGAGAACGAGGAGCTCCGGGATGTCATCAGGGAGCAGAGGAGAACCATCGAGAGACTGGAAAGGAGAATAGCTGACTACGACGAGGAGGTGAGGAAAAAGGTTCTCCGGGAGAGGGAACTCGAGGCGAAGGTGAAGCGCATAGAAACCCTCGAGAGACAGCTCAGGGAGGCCAGGGCGGTGATAGAACGTCTCAGCAGGGATCTTGTCAGGGTCAAGAGGATGAACGTGGTCGAAATACGCGGTTCTGCGGTTCCGCTCAAGGTTCTCAGGGTTCTCAGCTGGCGCGAGCTCGAGAGAATTGAGCGTGAAGTTGGTTTGAGGAGGGGCGATGTCCTCTTCGTAATAAATCCAGCTGGAGCCGGAAAGGCCATAGCCGGGGAGCTCGTTGAAAAAGGGATAAAGGCGCTGATAACGGAGAGACCTCTCCCGCAGACTGTTTCTGAGGTCCTCCGCGAGGCCCACCTGCCGTTCTTCCTTTCCGAGGAGCTGGACGTCAAGCGCGTTGACGAGTTCGCCGTCGTTGAGCGCGAGACCCTCGAGAGGGCCATCGGCGAGCTCCTTGAGAAGTGGAGGAGGGAAGACGAGGAGAGGGAAGCGGAGAGATTCCTCAGACTCGTGGACGAGTACCGCATCGAGAGGAAGAAGGAACTCATGAGAAAAGCGGAGGAGGAAAGCCGGGGCTGATAAGTATGATGACCGAGAGAAAGGTAATCCTGACCGCGATAGGTGTCATTTTCGCAGGTTTTCTGACCGGGCTCTACTACCGCAGAGTTGACCACATACTCAGAACCCTATGGACGATGGGTTTTTTGAGTTTCCTTCTCTGGCTCCCTGGGAAGTATCCTAAGCCCGACGGCAGGCTCGGGGCACTGCTGAGTCCCTTCTACAACGAAGGCATAGTCGCAATCCTCGCGGTATTCCTTGCCATCCACGTCTCCCTGGTGAACGTCCCCTTCACGGACATAGACCTCTTCAACGTGGCCTTCAGGGACGTGGACATGATAAGCCACTCCCTCGGCGGCCTGGTAATGTGGCTCTTTATAACTTCAATACTCGTGGAGCTCAGACCGGATCTTCCACGGAGAAACGTCCTGATCTACTCCCTGCTGATCCTCTTGATGATAGGGATCGTCTGGGAGTTCGCCGAGTGGTTTGGTTCCCGCTTTACGGAGGGCATACTGCAGGAGACTCCCCTCAACAAGCTCCGCGACATTATAATGGAGCAGTTGGGTGCCCTTGTGGGTCTGTGGATGGTCACAAGGAAGGGCTATCCGTTCAAACTGCGGAACAGTTAGAGCCCGTTCAGAACCGTCTTCAGCATCCGCAGGAAGCGTCTGGTTTCCTCCACTCCTTTCTCGGTTATCCTTACCGCGGTTCTCGGTCTGTCCACTATCACTTTGTAGACTTCCACGTAGCCGGTTCTCTCGAGGGCCCTGAGGTGGGAGTCCAGGTTGCCTGGGGTCACCTCCAGAACCTTCAGGAGATCCCTGAAAAGCACCCGGCCCCTGGGCAGAAGGTAGAGCATAATGGCCAGCCTCATAGGGTTCCCGAGGACGTGGTTCCTGGCCAGCTCCCTGATGGTCTCCATGATATCACCGCTCGATCGCTCTGAAGGCCGAGTAGAGGTAGAGGAGCACCGTGATGGAGTAACCGAGGCCCACCCCGAAGCCGGCCATGAGACTGGTCCCGGCCTCCATCCCGTAGGCGATGGGTATCAGAAGTGCCGGCACGAGGAATGCGGGTATTACTTCCTTCTCTGATCTCATCGCCACGAGGAACATTCCGCCCACTGAGAAGGATATGAACGTCAGGAGGGCCAGTCCTATCTCGGTGTCCACTGGACGGTTCAGAACAGCGGGAACCACGATCCAGCCAAGGACGAAGCCGAGGGACCACACGAGGGCTATCTTGATGTCATCCTTTCTCGATCCTTCCATTCCTGCGAGCCTCGTAAAGCGCTTCCATATCTCGCCGCTGAACTTCATGGCAAGTGCGAAGGCAACGGGCCAGTAGAGGACGTTGAACTGCCACGGGGGGTTCATAATCGCAAGGAGCACGTAATAGAGCATCAGGATCACGAGCCACACGGCAAAACTCATCGCCCCGTACATCTTCCCGGCGGCTATGAGCTTTCCCTCCACCCTCTCGAGAACATCCCTGAGCTCCCTCACGTCTTCCATTCCCATCACCTGTTTAGAATAGGACATCCCCCTATTTATAGCGTGGAGTTTCTCTGAATTTCAGAGAAAGTCCCGTCAGGTTCGCTGAGGAATGTAGGAGGAAGGCCTGACGATCCCGGTGGAGTAGTATGCGTAGCCCACGAGGAGGCCGAGTACGAAGGTACTGACCGTCCCGATGGCTTTTCCCCTCTCAAAGGCCGCTACATGGGTGGGGCTAAGAGAACGATGGAGAGAAGAACGCGCTTCTGATGTGGCCATATTCCAGGAGGTAGCCCTTCACCAGTTCCTGATCGGGAGTTTCCTTGAGCTCTTCTGTGGGAATAGGCGTCTCAGTACTCCTCAAGGAGGAACTTCCATAGCGGAACGATTTCGATTCCGTCGACTCTTTTCTCCAAATCCCACGTTATCAGTACCGACTTTTCCCAGTGGAAAATTCTCTTTGCTTTTTTCAGGGCTTTTAGCTCACGTTCCATTGTTTCGGGGTTTGAAACATCGTAGCTGACCTGGATTAGAGTTTCCTCTTCTGGTATGACGAAGTCCACCTCCCAGTTATCGCCGAGGGCGTAGTTCAACTCCTTGCTTCTCCTGAGGAGTTCTATGAAAACCGTGTTCTCCATGAGCCTGCCAAAGTTCTCGCTGAACTTTATGCTGAGGAACGTTATGAAGGAGCTGTCAACAAAGTACACCTTCTTTGGATGCTGGAGCTTCAGCTTGACTTTGGGGGAGTAAACTTCCACCGGAAACGCGAAGTAGCACTCCCGGAGATAGCGCAGATAATTTGAGAGCGTTGCCTTACTTATGGAGTATCCGAGGCTCCTCATAGTGCGCTCCAGCTTACTGAGGCTGAAGTATTCGGAGTTCAAAAGAAGTCTTATGAACGCCCTGAGCTCCTCCGGGTTTCTAACGCCGTAGCGTTCCACCACGTCAAGGGCTATTATTGTGTTGAAGTAATCCCTGACGAGCATCCTCTTGATTCTGATGTCATTGGTTAGGACAACCTCCGGAAAGCCCCCGAAGAGAACGTACTCTCTCAGTAGGTTTAGAAGTTCAGGCTTTTTCGTGCTGAACTCAACACGGTCGGGTATCTCGAATTCTCTGAACCTTAGAAACTCCCTGAAGCTCAGTGGAAACACCTCGAAGGTTAGGGCCCTGCCCCTTAAAGATGTTGGAATCTCCCTGCTGGAGAGCTTTGAAGAAGAGCCGCTTAGAAAGAGCTTCACCTCTTTTTTGGAATCGTTTATGCGTCTCACCCAGGAGTCCCAGTTCTCAACGTTCTGAATCTCGTCGAGAAAGAGATAAAGTCTCTCCTTTTTCCCGTAAAGTTCTTCAATCGCAGGTATGAGCTCTGTTAGAGTTTTGATGCTCTTTTCAAGCCTCTCGTCTTCGAAGTTGATGTAAAATATCGATTCCCTTTCAGAGGTCTTTGCAAGCTCATTGATGAGCTGGAACATGAGGTAGGTTTTTCCCGCCCTTCTGCACCCGGCGAAGGTTACAACCTTGTTGAGCTCCCAGGGAATAAGGGAGAGGTCAAAGTCCCTCTCGACTAACCTGGGCGTCCAGGTTTCCTGCCATTCCGTTAAAACCTTCGCGAGTTCTTCCCTCATGGTTGGTAATATGCGTCCATGGTTTATAAAGGTTGTTCAATATACTGAACAACCTTTTATAAACTTCTGTTTAGCATGTATAATCAATTTCTCATTCGACCCTGAAGGTTATTCCCTTTTCCTTTGCCTTCCTCTCGACCTGAAGGCGGAACTGGCAGGCCTTGCATATCTCCCCCGTTGTGGGCTGTCCACATATCTTACAGCGGTTCAGCTCGCTGGTTTTCTTTGTGTAGGTCTTCGCGATGAGCGGGAAGAGCTTGTCGTAGCTCCTCAGTATCTGGTACTTGGTTCCCGGATGCTTTTCTTCCATCTCGTTGAGCCAGTCCCTTATTTCGGCCCTAAAGGCTTCAACCGCGTATGGGCACTCGCTTAAATCAACCTCAATGTTGTTTAGAACCGCGTAGAGGACTATCTCCTTCTCGGGAATCTCGCGGAGGGGCTTTATCCTCGGCACGAGTTCGGGATGGATTTCCTCGTAGTAGGGGCCTGTTCTTCCTAATCTGGCTATATCCCCGCGGAGGATGTTCATTATGAACATCTGGACTTCATCGTCCAGGTTGTGACCTACCGCTAATTTGTCCGCCCCAACGTCCTTGGCCGCGTAGTTTAAAAGCCATCTCCTCCAGACGCCGCAGTAGGAGCACGCTCCAACGCGCTCGCCCTTCTCAAAACTTCCCATTATCTCCACGGTCTCATCAAGAGTGAAGCCAATGTATTCCTTGAAGGAATAAATCCTGTGCTCTACCCCGAGTTTTTTCGCGTTCCTCTTCGCTATCTCCACGCTCGGTGGTCTGTAACCTGCTATGCCCTCATCTATCGTTATCGCCACAAGCTCGAAGGGAAACTTCTCGCGGAGCTTCGCGAGGAGGTGCATGAGAACGACGCTGTCCTTCCCCCCGCTGACCCCTACGGCTATTCTCTCGCCCCTCTCAATGAGGCGATACTTCTTAACGGTCTCCTTGAACTTCTTCTCCACCATCTCGTTGAAGTGTTTGTGGCAGTAGTAAAGCCCGCTGTAGCGCGCGTGGTAGACGGCATCACGGTTGCACTTCGAACACTTTGGCATGGGCATCCCTGGGGGATGATGCTTAAAAACCTTGACGGCGACCTACTGGGGGGAAACCATATGGAGTGGAAGATAATCCCCACGGGAATAAAGGAACTGGACACGATGCTGGGCGGAGGGATTCTTGACGACAGCGTGGTACTGGTGGTCTACGACACCAACTCCTTCGGCTGGGTTCTTGCGGCGGAGGTGTTCAGGTCCCTCGTCGAGAGGAACGGTTTCGGCATCATCACCAACTACTCCCTTCCCTACAGTCTGCTCTCCAAGTACGCGGGTGTCCTGGGAATTGATCTCGACGAGGCAGGTCTCGAGGGCAAGCTTGCCATCGTGGACGTTTTCGGGGCGATGTATGGAATAAAACTGGACCGTCCCCACCTCTATTACCTCCCCCACGTTGACGCGAGCACCTTCCTGCCAAAGATCGTCGAGGTTTACTACCGGATACTGCAAACCACTGGAAACAGGAAGCCCATAGGCCTTACGGTGGGACTGGACGGCTTCGCCCACATTTTCGACGAGGAAACCGTCATCAGGCTTCTCCGCAGGAACATGATGCTCAAGGAGAAGGCCAAGGCAACGGAAAACCGCGAGAGGCCGATAACCATAATGCTCCTCAACAGGGACAGGGTCTCGAGGGCCTTTATTTCGTGGGTTTCCCACTACTCGGAGCACATACTGGAGTTTGAACCCACCTCCCGGCCAGGGGTGGAGAGGATAATAGCTAGGAAGTCCCTTCTTCCGGATTTTGGGCCGTCGGAGGCCGAGTTCTTTTACTCCAGGGGTAAAATGAGAATAAGACTCCCGGAGAGGTGACTAGCCAAACAGATTCAGCACCGCGGGGATGAGGTTCAGCCCAAGTAGGAACAGACCGGCGCCTATCGTGAAGTATCTCACCGGTTTCGCTATTCTCTCCGGGAGGTAGTGTTTGAATACGTCATCGAGCATTCTTCCCCCGTCGAGGGGAACCAGCGGGAAGAGGTTCATCAGGCCTATCCCGATGTTCAGCACGTACACCCAGTAGAGCGAGAAGAACAGCGGTAGCACAAGCCAGTCCATCCCTATCTTTGAGACCACGTGCTGGGCGGGGTAGATGCCCAGATAACCCTTCCCGGGTCTGTCCGGGTGTTCCCCTAGCCTGACCGTGAGTTTCAGCTCCCTTCCGTTCCTGAGGACCGTCAGCGTCACCACCTGCCCGGGCTTCGTCCGGTTCATGAAGGCGATGAACTCATCCACGGTTTTGATGGTGGTTCCGTCCATGGCAACTATAACGTCGCCCTTCTGGAGTATACCGTAGGATGGCCCGTTCTCGAGAACCCCCGACACGAGCACACCCGATGGCTGGAGGAGGGGCGAAACCGCAAAGGTCAAAAGGAGGAGCGTTACCAGTGCGGTTCCAACGTTCGCCAGCGATCCAGCTCCGTAAACCCTCAGCCTGGTCCGCAGGGGGGCCTTTGAGAGGGCCTCCTCATCGGGCTCGACGAAAGCACCGGGAATTACTGCCAATAACACGAGTCCAACCGACTTAAGGGGCAGACCGTCCGCCCTCGCTGTAACACCGTGACTGAGCTCGTGGACGATCATTACCACCGCGAGGCCCACGAGACCGTACCAGAGGGGTATAGTGAGACCCGGAATGACGAGCTGAACGCCTCCACCCCCACCACCGCTAACTGTCTGCACCGCGGTCTTCAGGAGGGCGTAGAAGACGTAGGCCATACCCATGAATCCCAGGGCTATCCCAACGTCCCCGTAAACCCTCCAGAACCTTCTGTTCTTCCGGGCCAGCCTGTCTATAAATCCGAGCAGTCTCTTGGTGCGCCACATGGCAATGAACATATCAACGCTGAGACCCTCCTCGGATTCCTTTTCCCTTCTCCCGAAGAGGGCGTAGAGAACTGTCCAGAAGATGAGGATTCCCGCGATGACTCCCAGGAGGGTGGTGTTCATTTGACTCACCTGAGGGGTTTTTGACCGGTGGTTTAAAAATGTAGTGTGTTCAAATTCTTCCCAGGAATTTGAGCAGGTATATCCTGGTCCTCACGTCGGCAATGGAACCAAGAATGTCGGCCAGATTTCCCCTCATGGTCGGGTTGAGTCTGAAGGCTTTGAGCACATCCTCCGCACCGCTTCTGTTCCCCCCGAACAGTTTTAGGAGCCCTATTTGGAGGAGGTGATAGCTCAGAATCCGGGGATTGTGCCTTATGTCCCCGTGCTCCTCAATAATCCTGTACCTTCCGGCCAGGTACTTCGTGAAGGAGAACTGGCCCGAATGGATGGAATAGTCCACCAGCGGCTCGTCTATCGCCCCGAAGCGGCAGATTCTCGACATCCTGAGCCACATATCCCAGTCCTCGCACGTTGGGAAGCTCTCCCTGAAGATGCCGGCCTTCCTGAAGCACTCCCTCTTTACCATTATCGTGGAAGTTCCCGTTATGTTGTCCTTGAGCATGTATCTGTAGACGTCCCCCCTCGCTTTAGGGTGCTTTATCCCCAGAATCCTCCTCTTCTCGAGGTAATAGTATGTGAACGCCGTGTAGATAATCCCGTAATCATCCGGCAGCTCACCAAAGAGCTCCAGCTGGCGTTCGAGCTTGTCTTCTCTCCACCGGTCGTCATCGTCGAGAAACGCTATGAACTCTCCTCTCGCTTTCAAAACACCGAGGTTACGGGCGTTCGCTATTCCCTTTCCCCTCTGGGGTATGTACCTTATCCTCCCGTCGCCAAAGGAACGGACGAGCCCCCGTGTTAATTCGCTCCGGGCCCCGTCGATGACAAGAATCTCAAAGTCATCGAAGCTCTGGTTTAATACGCTCTCTATTGCTCTCTTTAGAAGGGCATCCCTGTTGTAGGTGGGGATTATGACCGAAACAGCCGGCCTCACGTCCCCTCCTCCAGAATCCTTATGAGGGCCCTCGCTATCTCTATGTCTTCCCTGAACGTTATCTTCAGGTTGAAGCAGTTGCAGTTAAAAGTGTGAACCTCAAAGCCAGCCTTCATAGCCAGGAGGATGTCGTGGGGTATGGTGTTGAGGTATTTCCCCTTCACTGCGAGTTCGAGCGTTTTTTTGAGGGCGTCGTAACGGTAGCCAGTTGGCGCTTCGCCAATTACGTATCTTGAGCGGTCGTGTATCCTCTTTACCCTGCCATTGTCCAGCTCTATCAAGTTTCCCGTTATCGGGTTGACGGTGGTTATGACATCCTTATCATCTAGCCCCCTGATTATCTTCCTGAACACCCGGGGAGGAATGAAGGGCCTCACGGCGTCGTGGACGATGACCTTTTCTTCTCCCTTCTCAACCTCCCGGAAACCCTTGAGCAGGGACTCGTTCCTCGTTTTCCCGCCCAGTGTGACCTTGGAGATCTTTGGATAAGATCCCTTTAATTCCCCCGCGGTCTCGATGAAATCCGGATTGGACACGAGTACTATGGATTCTATCCCATCAATCCTCGAGACGTTTTCTAAAGTGTGCTCTATTATCATCTTTCCCTCCAGCGGATAGTACTGCTTTGGAATTCCCAAACCGGCTCGCTTTCCTATCCCTCCGGCGAGAAGAATCAGCGTTGTCATCAATCATCATCCCCTGATCAGCTGCTCGTAAACCCTCTTCGAGGAATCGTCATCGTCCCCGACCTCGTATAGGAGGTTTTTAACGGTTTTTCTCCACTCCAGATCTTTCTTGGGGTCTTCAAAGTAATCCGTGAGAGCGGTGATTAGTTCGTCAACATTCTCGGGTTTTCTTCCGGGGGCGAAGAAGTCGTATGGAAGGAGAAAGCCGCTCTTCTTCTCCAACTCTCGTCTGTCCGGCAAATAGAAGACCACCGGCCTCTCCAGGAGGATGTAGTCCTCATAGATGCTAGAATAATCCGTTATGAGAACGTCAAAGGCACCCATGACATCGTTTATTGTTAGAAGCCTTCTTTCCAGCATGTCGTTGGTCAGCAGTTTGACGTTTCCATAATCCCCAATCTCAGGTTTTACGGTATCGGCCACGAGCTTGTGGGGTTTGATGACGAGTAATGCGTTGGCCCCCTTTAAAAACTCGATGAATTTTCGGGAAACAACGCTCCTGACGACCCTCACACTCGCATCGAAGTCCTTTAGATAGCTCGTGTACCTGTAGGTAGGGGCATAGAGGAGAAGGTGCTCATAATCCTCGGTATCCACTCCCAGAATCGCCGAGAGCAGAGCTCTGGCCTTCTTCAAGTTGGCCAGCATACCGTCGTTTCTGGGCTGGCCGAGGATTCTGAACTTCTTTGGCTTTATCATGAACTGCCTCACGAAAGCACCTACAACGAGCTCGGAGGTGGTTACAAAGTCGGTAGTCCATCGATCCATGTGGAGGTAGAGGTCTCCTATTCCGAGTGGATGTTCATAGCCGGTCTTTTTGCCCGGAAGGCCGTGCCAGAGCTGAATAACCCTCTGGCCAAGATGAGGTGTTACAGGCAAGACGTCCGTTGTAACCACGAACTTCGCCCGTATCAGCTCTTTTAATCCCCCTGCCGAGTAGAGGGGAACCCCTTTCACGTCGGGATGTGCATCAGCTAGTGCATTCCATCCCGCGGAGTTTGGTTTGTTAAGGAGCCACACCAGCTCATATCCTTCGTTGAGCCCGTAAACGTACCTGAAGAGCGCGAGAGCGTTGTCGGAAACGTCTGGCGTGGAATAGAATACTATCCTGTTCTCGTCTTTGGGTAATACGCTCGCAAGTGAGAGCAGTCTTGAAGCCAGTAGCTGGAGTCGGACGCGGTTCATGGTTATCGTATTCAGTAACTGTAAAGCTTTAAAACGTTCTCGGGCAA
>NZ_JALUYR010000023.1 GCF_027012695.1 Thermococcus sp. | reverse complement strand
AAGACTAAGATTAATAAAGTCCAGGCGTAGAGTCCAGGGGGCGATGAAGAGATTCATCCCTCCTGACGGGGACTCGCTCCCCCCGAGATGATGACGCGGTCCCCCCTCGAGCCCCTTCTTGGAGGTGATAGTTTGAGGATAAGCTCCATAGAGGAGTTCCCGCGGGAGCTGGTACCGGTTGAGATTCCTCCCCACACGGTGATGCTCCGCGGAATCGCGTGGGACTCAAACGTCTACCTCGTTCGGGATGGTGGAGAAGCCCTGATAATCGACACCGGCACCGGTGTGAACTGGCACGTCTACACCGGAATCTGGGAGAGGGAAGGTTATCTCGACGGGGTAGAAAAAGCCATCGTCTTCAACACCCACGAGCACTTCGATCATGTGGGCGGAAATCGGCCGCTGGGAGAGTGGCTGAAAAACCGGGGTATCGAAGTCCTCTTCGCGGCCCACGAGACAACGGCGAAAACCCTGGAAAGGGGCGACGACTACGTTATTCTTGCCCACTTATACGGAAGGAAGTTCGAGCCCCATAAAGTGGATTTAAAGCTCAAAGACGGGGATAAACTCAGGATAGGCTCGCTGGGGCTTGAGCTGATCCACACGCCGGGCCACACCGCGGGAAGCTCGTGCCTCTACCTCGACGACGGGGAAACGAGGATCATGTTCACCGGCGATACGCTCTTCAGGGGCACCGTCGGGAGAACAGATCTCCCCACAGGGGACAGTGAAAAACTGAAGGAGAGCCTTGAACGGCTTTCTGAGTTCGAGGTTGATTTCGGCCTTCCGGGGCATGGCAGGTACATAGACGACTGGAGGGGGAACCTCAAGGAAATAATGGGGTGGTTATTGTGAGGAAAGGCTCGGTGAAGGAGGTTCTGGCAAAGATCAAGTACGACCCGCGAGAGGACGAGAGGGACTACTACGTCGTCATCGAGCACCGCGGGGCCTACGGTGACATCAAGCGAATCCCGGTTGAGATGATCGAGCTTGGACACGGCTACTTCTTCGTTGGAGATGCGCAGATACCCTACCATCGCATTCTGAAGGTCGTGAGAAAGGACGGGAAAATAATCTGGGAGACGCGGAAGCTCTGAAATGCGATTCCGATGAGAACCTCCCGTCGAAGGTTTTTACTGACAGGAAAAAGCTTTTCTATCCCCTCCCGAACCCACAACCATGATAGACGCGCACGCGCACATCGAGATGTTCCGTGGAAAAGCTCCAGAAGTCGTCGAAGAGAGCAGGAAGCACCTCAAGGCCGTTGTTGATTCCATAACGGAGTACAGGAAGTTCCACGTCTGGAAGAGCTGGGAACTGCTAAAGCCATACTTCGGCTTCGTCCAGCCAACCCTCGGCTACGCGCCTAACGAAGCTAGGAGGGGCAACTGGGAGAAGGTTAAGAAGGTCGAGGCCTTCATCCGCGAGCACGCTAACGAGATAGTAGCCCTCGGAGAGATAGGACTGGACTTCCACTACGCGAAGACAGAGGGGGAGAGGAGAAGCCAGAGGGAGATCTTCCACCACTTCCTCAACCTGGCCGTCGAGCTAAACCTTCCCGTCGTCCTACATGCACGCGACGCCGAACGGGAGGTCTTCGAGGCGATTCAGAGGGCGGGGGTTAGGGCCTACTTCCACTCCTACAGCGGACCGAAGGATTTGGCCCTTGAGATAGCTGAGAACGGCCACATCATCGGCATAAACACCGGGATAGACTTCATTCCGGCAGTTAGAGAAGTTGCTGAAGTTCTGCCTCTCGAAAGCATCGTCGTGGAGACGGATTCACCCTACATGAGCCCCTACAGGGGGGAGAAGAACTACCCCTGGAACGTGGAGTACGCGGTTAGGAGGATAGCGGAGATAAGGGGGCTGGGGTTCGAAGAGGTGGAGAGGGCAACGGAAAGGAACGCGATCAAGTTTTTCGGGCTGAAAATTTGAGAGGTGGTAGAATGGCAGTTGATGTTCCAGAGGTTGGAGAGGTTCGAAAGCTGCTGGATAAACTGGGAGAAAGTGCCCTCATTGAGAGGCTCGATTCCTTCGTGGCGCTCAACGAGGGGCTTGAGACCAAAAAGGGGAAGGAGTTCATTGAGGTCTCGATACTGGGCTTCCTCGAGGGTACACTGGTGAGCCTGAGAAGGAAATACCAGGGAAATGAAAAAGTTGAGGGGCTCCTGGAAAGGATAAGCAAAAGAAGGACCGAGCTCGATATCAAATTCAGGAAACCCAAACCCCCCATTTTCGAAAACATGGAGTAAAATCAGAGAATCCCAGCCTCCACGAGGGCATTCCTTATATTCTCGACCATATCTTTTTCCAGGGGCAGAGAAGGCAAAACCTCTGCTTTCCGACTGTAAGGCCCCCCATCCCCATCGCGGTCTTTACGCGCTTATCTGGTTGTACCTCTTCCCGACAACCTCATCTATCAGGTTGATACGGAGCTGGAGTTCTCTGGCTTGTCGGGGTTTTCCGTCTCTGAAGACTTCCCAGAGTTCGGCGCAGAGTTCAGGGACAACGTTGGCAACCGCCACAACGACCCCGTAAGCCTCGATGACCAGGAGGGATACATTACCTCGGCGGTTCCGGCTAAGACCGTGAACCTTTCTCCCCGATGCCTTACCAGTTCGGTTATCCTCCCCATGCTTCCAGTGAACTTGGGGACGTTGTAATAGGAGCATCTTACCGTTGAGCCTCTCCGCAAGGGTCGAGTAGTCTGCCGTTAGCCTCGTCCAAAACAGTCTCAACGACTTTAAGCTTCTCCCCGAAGCTCAGGTAGGGGAACTCACCGTTGCTGCCGAGGGATACGAGGCCGTTGAGGCCGGCTTTGATGAAGTTGTTAACAAGTTTTCTAAGCGCGGGCTCGTCTATATCCTCGTTCTCATCAAAGGGCGTGACGTGGGGGACAAAGACTCCTCTTAGCATAGGCATCGGAGGGAGTACGCGGAAGGGAAGTTAAGGTTTGCCCCCGAAATTTTTAAGTAGTTGAAACGTGGGTATAATACTTATGAGTAGACAAAAGTTCGTCGATAGGGAGCGTGAGCTTGAGTTTTTGGAGAGGAGGTATTCAAGCGGAAAGGCAGAACTTCTCGTAATCTACGGGAGACGAAGGATAGGGAAGACCGAACTGCTCCTCAGGTTCGCCCGGGACAAGCCCCACGTCTATTTTCTGGCAACGGAGAGGCCCTACGCCGAGAACCTCAAGGATTTGCAGAGGCTCCTGGCGGAGTTCCTCGGCGACGAGCTCTTTGGGAGGGTTCAATTCAAGAACATTGACGAACTTTTAACCGTCTTTGCAGACAGGATAGGCAAGAAGCGAGTGGTCCTCATAATAGACGAATTCCCGCTCCTGATCGAGAGGTACCGGCCTGTGTTGTCCCTCCTCCAAAAGGCGTGGGACTTAAAGCTCTCGGAGACGGGAATAATGCTCGTCCTCTGCGGTTCAAGCGTCTCGGCCATGGAAACGGAGATTCTGGCGTATAAAAGCCCCCTCTACGGGAGGAGAACGGGGCAGTGGAGGGTGACGGAGATACCGTTCTTCCATATCGGCGAGTTCCTTCCCGACTATTCGACGGAGGAGCTCGTGAAGGCCTACGGCGTCCTCGGAGGCATTCCCGCTTACCTGCTTCAGTTCGACTCGAAAAAGACCTTTGACGAGAACGTGGTTAAGAACGTCCTCTCCAAGGGGGCTTTCCTCTACGAGGAGGCGGAGATACTACTCAGGGAGGAGCTCCGCGAACCGGCCAACTACTTCGCTATACTGGAGGCGATAGCAAGTGGGAGGAGCCGCTTTGGGGAGATAGTGAACGCGACAGGCCTTGACAAGAGCCTTGTCTCCAAGTACCTCTCCGTCCTCCAGAGGCTCGAGGTGGTAAAGAGGGAAGTCCCGGTGACGGCCACCTCAAAGGAGACCACAAAGAGGGGGCTCTACTCGATAGCCGACAACTACTTCGCATTCTGGTTCCGCTACGTCCTCCCGAACAAGAGCTACCTTGAGGCCGGTCTCGCAGAGGAGGTCTGGGAGCGCTCGCGGGAGGACTTCAATGCCTACACTGGCTGGGTCTTTGAGAACCTCGTGAGAAGGCCCGAGGTGTTTTTTGAGATAACCGGGTTCCGCTTCACGAAGCTCGGTAGGTGGTGGAGGAAAGGGGAGGAAATCGATGTGGTTGCTTTGAACGAGCGGGAGAGGAAGGCCCTGTTTGTCGAAGTTAAATGGAAAGAGCTAAGCGAGAGAGAAGCGCGGGGAGTTTTGAAGGACTTGGAGAGGAAGAGCGAGCTTGTGGGATTGGATGGGTGGGAGAAGAGATACGGGCTTGTGGCGAAGAAGGTCGAGGGGAAGGATGAGCTTAGGGAAGAGGACTGGCTGGTGTGGGACTTAGAGGATTTTACACATCAACTCCTTTGAAAACGTAAAACTCCCCGAAGAGCTCGACCTCCTGGACGTAGCTTCGCCTCAGCTTTAAGGCTGTCTTCGCCCTCTCCAGCTCGCGGCCGAGATAGAAGGCATGCCTGGGGCCTATATCAAAGTGCTCCAGGATCGTGTCTATTATGGCGTTCGGCTCATCGCCGACGATTGTAAGAATTACCTCCGTCCCGCGGTGGGCGTTGACCCAGATTCTTCCGTCCTCGACCCATATCCTGAAGTAAACCGGCTCAAGCCGAACTGGTTTTTCCCTGGCCTCGATGATCTTTTCGGCAGGCTCGAACCTCCACTCGACAGACCTCTTCTCCTTCAGTATCAGGAGGTCGAAGCCCAAATCCTTCGGTATCTCAAAGAGGTTCATGTCAACGGCTCTCCTCAACTCCCTCACCGATCCCCTCGCCTTCGGGCTGGTTTCGGTCGTGAGGAGAAGGTTTATTGAAAGCTCCTTCGAGATTCCAGAGAGAAGGGCGTTCATGCCAACGCTGTCGGCATCGTAGAGCTCAACCACGTTCCCAACGCCCGCTAAAAGGACATCATCTGGGTTCCTCTCGCGGTAGAGCTGGAAGGCTGTGATGGAACGAGCTAAATGGGGGACGTGCTCGAGGATTAGATCGGGAATGACCGTTCCGTATCCAAGGTCAAGGGCCTTCTCCTTCAGTCTCTCAAGGAACTCAACTCGCTCGCTCGGTTTCGCGGGGAAGAATCCCGTACTCTGGTTCGTTGGGATTAGAACGACCGGTTTCTCCGTCACGAGTTCCTCAACGTTTCCGGCATCAACGCTTAAGAAAAGGTCGGCGTAGTCCAAGGCCCTCTCGATCTCGGCCGTGTTTAGCGAGTCGAAGCTTATCGGAACGTCGAAGCCCTTCCCTGCAAGTCGCTCGCGGATCTCCGGAATTTCCTCAATGAAGTCAGGGTTGGTTTCTCCAGCGACCATGCCGATGTCTATTATGTCAGCTCCCTCGCGGAGGTAGTAGAGGGCTTTCTCGACCGTTTTTTCTACGCCGAGCCTCGGAGCGTCAACCACCTCACCCAAAATCCTCGCCGGGAAGTCCCTTCCAGCTGGCAGGTTTCCAACGAGGACGTTCCAGGGCTTCTTGAGGGCTTTCTCTATGTAGCGCCTGTTCCCCGTTCTGTTTCTTATATCCTCCACCCTCTTGAGCGCATCAACAGAGAAGAGGTCGTCAGCAGGGATTTCCCTGCTCAGCTTGAAGCCATCGCGGAGAGCCTTAAGGGTCTGGGGCAAATCCATCGCGTTCCTCGGCCCCTTGAATGCCGGGATTCCAAGCTCGTCCTCTACGAGTTGGGCGGAACCGCGGACGAGGCCCGGAATAAGTATCAGGTCGTAGTCCTCGCTCCGGATTCCGGTCTTTTTGAGGTAGCGGGCGATAAGCTGAGGCGTAAGGAAGGCCGCGACGCTCACAGGGGCAACGAAGACGTCGCAACCTTTACCGTACTTCCTGACGAGCGGCTCTGCCAGTCTGCCGGTGACGAGGAGGATTCTTCGGGAGTTCCCCATGGATGAACCTCCGTGGAATGGCTTTTAGGAGTTATGGTCGGCGAAAGGTTTTTGTTCCACCTGGAGAGATCAACTAAAGGTGGTAATATGGAGCGTGATAATCCCGTTGGAATAGTGTTCGGTGAATCAACCACCGACCATTTCACTTTCATAGTTAATCCGAGAAATGAGCTCCCCCGCTTCGGGGAGTTTCTGATAGCGAGGAACAGGGACGGCGACGAGGTTTTGGCCCTTCTGAAGTCCATACGGAACATCAACTGGCTGATGGATGCCGGGAGGGGGAGTTACGATTACGTGGAGAAGACGGTGAACGTTTTCTCGAAGGGGGTTCTCGACAAGAGTGAGGAGATACTCGCGACGGCGAAAGTTTTGGGAGTACTGAGGACAGCCGGTGGTGAGTTCTTAGCAAAGCCCGCTCCAAACCGCGTTCCTATAAAACCGGGCGAGAAGGTCTACCTCGCGAGGGATGAGGATTTAGAGAGGATTTTCTCCCAGGGGCACATAAGGCTCGGAAGGCTCATAGCGAGGGAGAAAGTCGAGGTGAAGCTCGACGCCAACAGGCTCGTTTCGAGGCACTTCGCGGTTTTAGCTGTCACCGGCGCCGGAAAGTCCAACACGATAGCGGTTCTCACGAAGGAGTTAGTTAGCAACGTCAACGCCACTGTCGTCATCCTCGACCCTCACGGCGAGTACAGACATCTAAGCTGGCCCGGAGCGCGCGTGAACCCGATAAAGGCCACGATTGATCCGGGCAGGATAAGGCTCAGCGAGTTAGCCACGCTGCTCGGCATAGCGGAGAACGCCAGTTTGCAGAGGCGCTTCCTTGGGCTTGTGTACCGAACGGTCAGGGCGGAGATGAGAAAAAACGGCAAGGTCATTGGGGGCCTGCCATTCCTCGAGGCAATGGAGGACAAGATCGAGGAGTGGATACGGATTTACGAAGGGGCAGAGGACAAAGAAGAGAAACACATAACCTACTACGATGAAAAGGGCAACGCCGTGCAGCGGAAAATACAGGCAAAGGATCTGGACTCCTTAATAAGGCTGAAGGATTACATCGGAGAACTCAAGGCAAACTTCGGCGAGTTCATAAGCCCTATTGATGTACTCGGGGAGATAAGGCCGGGAATGGTGAACGTAATAGACCTGAGCGGCATGGAAGAGGAGCAGATGATTACGTTAGCGAGCTTCGTTCTCAGGGGAATCCTCAAGAACCGCATCGAGTACATAAAGGCCCTCAGAACGAACGACAGGTTAACCATGAGGGAAATACTTGACGCCTACCCCGCAGTTAAAAAGCCCCTGCTCGTCATCGTAGAGGAAGCCCACATATTCGCCCCGAGGGGCGAGAAGAACCCCGCAACCCTCTGGCTTGGCAAGATTGCTCGCGAGGGAAGAAAGTTCGGCGTCGGTCTCGGCATAGTCTCCCAGAGACCGAAGAAGCTCGACGACGACATACTGAGCCAGACGAACACGAAGATAATCCTCAAGCTCGTCGAGCCGAACGACCAGCGCTACGTGCAGCAGGCGAGCGAGCAGATAAGCGAGGACCTGCTCGGGGATATAGCTTCCCTCGGAGTGGGTGAGGCGGTGATAGTCGGCTACGCGATAACGATTCCCGCGATGGTGAAGATTTACAGCTTCGAGAGGGACTTCAAGGGGCACTACGGCGGCGGGGACATAGACATCGTTGCCGAGTGGCTCGAGGGGAAGGATGAAGCAGAGGAGATGACGGAGGAGGAGGCCATAGAGGCTCTCCCGCTGTGAGGTGTTGCTATGAAGTTCGCGCACATAGCTGACGTTCACCTCGGCAGGGAGCAGTTCAACCAGCCCTTCCGCTACGAGGATTACCTGAGGGCCTTCCGCGAGGCCATCGAAAAGTCGGTGAGGGCCAACGTTGACTTCATACTCATCGCCGGAGACCTCTTCCACGTGAGCAGGCCATCGCCGAGGACGATACGCGATGCCGTTGAGGTTCTCGAACTGCCGAGGAGGAAGGGAATTCCGGTCTTCGCGATAGAGGGCAACCACGACAAGACGATAAGGGAGACGTCAGTCTTCGACCTCCTAGAGCACCTCGGACTGATATACACCGTCGGCCTCAAGAGGGAGCCGAGGAGGGGCGAGTTCCAGGAGAGTAGGAAGCTATCCGAGAACCGCTATTTGGTGTGGGGAAAGGTAGGAGACCTTGAAATCCACGGGCTGAGGCACCACACCCGCTGGCAGCTCATAAGGGGTGACGTCAACGTCCTCAGGGCGCTCTTCAAGGGAAAGAGGGGAATCCTCATGCTTCATCAGGCGATAGACTACCTCGCCAAGGACACGCCCTATCAGGATGCCTTCGATCTGAGACTGAGCGAGCTTCCCGATGGGTTCTCCTACTACGCCCTCGGGCACATCCACGTCAGGAGGATAGCCGAGCCTTCCCAAACGGGTCTAAGCGGCCCCTTAGCTTACCCAGGCTCCCCGGAGAGAACCGAAATCAGGGAGGCGAGCCACATAATCCGCTACTCCACCAGGGATAAAAAGCCCAAGGTGATCGAGAACCGCGAAGCCAAAGGGTTCTACATCGTCGAGGACTTTGTCCCGGAGTTCGTGGAGGTCGAGACGAGACCATTCTACTCGATCAGGGTCGAGGGAAACAGCAAGGCCGAGCTGAGGAGTAAGGTTGCGGAGGTCGCAAATCTCATCCCGAAGAACGCGATAGCCGTGATAACGCTTGAGGGAACGGTTAAGGGGGGTATAGCTTTAGCGGAGTTCAACGACCTGCTCAGGAACTCCGGAATCAGGTACTACACCTTCAGGAGCAGGGTCGTCGGGGAGGCTGTTCTCTCCCAGGAAAGGCTGAGCGAGGAGGAGCTGTTCACGGAGTGGGAGAGGGAACTGCTGATGCACCTCCGCGTTGAGCCGAAGGAGTTCTCGGAAGGGCTTTCTGAGTTCGTCTCATGGCTGATGGAGAGGTACGAGAAGGGGATACCAGCAAAGGCTATGGTTCCAAAGAAGGCCCCGGAGAGGAAAGCGGAACCGGAGGAAAAAGGCCCACAGAAAGCCAAAGCCCCCGAAAAACCGCCGAAGGAAAAGAAACCCGGAAAGAAAGAGAAAACCCCCAAAAAGAAGCCCGTTCCCAAACCTAAAAATCCACCAAGCCTCGACGCCTGGCTTAGGAGGGGTAAGCCGTGAGGATAAGGCGGATTAAAATCAAAAACTTCAGGGCGCACGAGAAGAGCGAGGTCGAGTTCAGCGACGGCATAAACCTCCTCATCGGACCGAACGGTTCCGGGAAGAGTTCAATCCTCGAGGCTATCTTTGCTGCATTATACATGGGGCACCCGAGCTTCCCCAAAGGCTACCTCCAGGCCAACACGCGCGTTAACGCGAAGGGCGGTATGGGGCTTGCTCTTGAGTTCGAGCACGGCGGGAGGGCCTACAGAATCGTGAGGGACACCAAGAAGAGCGAACTCTTGGAGGACGGCTCGCTGATAGCGGAGAAGAGCTCGGACATAGCCCGCTGGGTGGAGCGGAACGTCTACCCGATACAGGTCTTCACCAACGCCCTCTACATAAGGCAGGGCGAGATTGAGGGCATAATCACGAATCGCGAGGTAATGGAGAAGGTCCTGCGGAAGGTTTTGGGCATAGAGGACTACGAGAACGCCGAGAGAAACGCGGCGGAGGTGATAAAGGACCTCCGGAAGAAAAAGGAATACCTTGGCAAGATCATCGAGAGGAAGGCCGATGTTGAGGAGAGCCTCCGCGAGGCAGAGAAGCGCTTCTCCGAGACGCTGAGGAGAATAAGCGAGTTGAGAGAGAGGATAAGGAAGCTTGAGAAGGAATTCGAGGAGGCGGAGAAAGAATACAACCGCCTCAAGACCTTGAAAGAAGAACTTGATGGACTGGAGAAGAGGAAGGCAGTCCTGGAGCAGAGGATAAAGGCCGAGAAGCAGAGAATAGCTGACTACGAGGGGCAGATCTCCGAGGTGGAGAGGGAGATAGCGGAGCTTGAGGTGAAGCTCTCCCGCCTGAGGGAGCTTGAACCGCTTGTGGGGGAGTACCTGAAGCTCAAGTCGCTCCTCTCGCTCAAGGACGAACTTGCGAAGCTTGAAGTCTCGGAGGCCAGGCTGAGGGAAAAGAAGAGAACACTGGAGGAAAAAGTCACCAAACTCGGCGAGATCTCTTCAAAAATAGTCGAACTGGAGAGGGAGGAGAAAGCTCTAAGGGAAACCTACGAGGAGCTGAAGCGCAAGAACTCCCTCCACCAGCGCGCCCTTCAGTTAAAGGCCGAGGCGGAGAGGTACAGGAAAGAGCTTGAGAAGGCCGGAACCACACCGGAGAAGCTTGAGAAGGAGCTGAGATCCATCGGGAAGGCGAGGGAGGAGTTAGAGAGGCTCCGCGAGGAGATGGCGAGGATAAGGGAGGAGATGGCGAGCCTCAATGGCCTGAGGGAGAGCCTCATCGAGAACCTCTCAAAGCTCGAAGGTGCCAGAGTGTGCCCGCTGTGTAAGAGACCCATCGAGGAGCACGACGGGGAGGAGATAAAGAGGGAATACGAAGCTGAAATAACCTCCATCGAGAAGAAGCTGAAGGGACTGGGGAGGAAGTTAGAGAAGCTGAAGAAGAGGGAGCAAGAACTCAAGGAGATCATCGAGGGGGAGCCAAAGCTCATAAGGCTGAAGAAGACCGCCGACCTGCTGAGGGAGGTCGAGGAGAAGCTTTCCAAGTACGATTTGGAGGAGCTTGAGAAGGCCGCTGAGGAGTTCGAGAAGGTGAAGGCGCGGCTCATCGAGATAAAGAAGGAGCTGAGGCACCTCCGGGAAGAACTTGAGGAACTTGAGAACGCCAGGGAAGAGCTTGAACGGATAGAAAAGCGGCTCGCCGGGATAGGAATAAAGAAGGAGGAAATAAGGGAGAAGCTGAAGGGCCAGGGCTTCGACTCCTTCGACGAGATTGAGGAGAGGCTTGAAGAACTCGAGCCCGCCTACCGCGAGTACCTTTCCCTGAAGGGCGTTCCAGCGCAGCTTGATGGAGCGAAGAAGAAGCTCGCCCTCCTCGAGAGAAAGCGTAAGGAGAGCGTCAAAGCCCTCGAAAAGCTGGAGAAAGAATCCAGAGAGCTGGAAGAGGATATAGAGGAGCTCTCAAAGGAGTTCTCTGATGAAGCTTACAGGGAAGCCGAAAAGAGGTACATGGAGAGCGCGAAGGAGCTTGAGAAAGCCAAAACGGAGCTCAAAGGGGCAGAGGAACTTAGAAACGAGGTCATGAAGCTCCTGGATGAGCTAAAGGCCAAGAGAAGGGAGATTGAAGAAGCGGAAAAGGAGCTTGAGACCGTCGAGAAGGCCATAGCGGACATGACTGCATTCAGGGAGAAGGTCGCGAGGCTCAAGGCCGAGGAAGAACTCCGCGGGCTGGAGGAGGTCCAGAAGTTAGCGGGTGAGACGTTCTCCGAGATGACCGAGGGCAAGTACCAGGGGGTAAAGCTCAGGCGCGTGAAGAAGTACGGGAAGGAGAAGATAGAGCTGAAGGTGCTCTACGCGGGCAACGAGGTCGGTCTGGAGTTCCTGAGCGGCGGCGAGAGGATAGCGCTCGGTCTGGCGTTCCGTCTGGCGTTATCGCTCTACAAGGTGGGTAACCTTGAGCTGCTGATTTTAGACGAGCCGACGCCCTTCCTCGACGAGGAGAGGCGGAAGAAGCTCGTGGAGATAATCTCGAGCCAGCTCAGGAAGATACCGCAGGTTATCATAGTTTCGCACGACGAAGAACTCAAGGATGCAGCCGACTACGTGATACGGGTGGAGAACGTCGGAGGAAAGAGCAGGGTGGAGGTCGAGAGCCTTGGAGCGTATTAGCGACGTTCATATCAGAGAAATCCGGGAGTTCCTACTGAAGAGCCTGCGGGACGTTGAGAGACTCAGGGAGGCGGTGGGAAAGCACTTCGAGTGGAGGCCCCTTCCGGAGCCAAGGGAGGCGAGCGTTTATGCCATAGACGGCAGCAGGATGATGAAGCGCCTCAGCGGGGCGATAATCTACGCCGTCTCCGCCTCGGCCATAGGGGAGAAGCTCTACTACTGGAACGACATCGGCATGGTCTTTCCCTACAAGAGCGTTGACGAGAGGGTTAGGATCCACATGGACATCCTCGAGAAGAGGATGGGCGCGATGATGCTCGAGCTTGGGGCAGATCTGGTCCTCATGGACGGGACGATAAGCAGCGCCATAATCACGCCGCCCACTTACGTCACATCTACGACGAGGGAACTCTATGGAAAGCACGGAGAGCAACTCCTCAACGCGGCCCTGGAGTTCCTCGACTTCCTGGACGAGCAGTGGGTCGAGTGGCGGGAGAAACTCGAGGAAAGCGGCGTTTTAAACGGTTTCTCCCTTCCCTCAAGGGGATGGAACGGCGAGGAGATATTCTCGATCCTCATGAAGCGCGGGGCGAGGAGCATAAGGGGAAGCTTCTGGTGGGTCAACGACAGGGAAGACCTCATGGTCCTCTTCGAGTACCTGGAGTACCTCCATGCCCTCGACAGGCTCCTCGGGGGCAGGATAGCGGCGATAGCGAAGACCTTCTACAAGGCCGACGTTGTGAAGGCCGTGAAGGCGCGCGAGGGGGACAAGCTCAAGGGCACACCGATGATAGTTGACACCCCTGTCGTCGCTTCTCTCTCCGACGAGAGGGGCTACCTGGAGTTCAGCTACCTGAAGGAGCCTAAGGGCGGCTTCCCAAAGCTGGTCGCGGAGATAATGGCGCAAGGAAGGCTCCGGAACCTCAGGGAGACCCTGATCATGGAGGGCGGCAAGATCATCGGGGCAAAGATAAGGCCGGCCTACGTCCGCTTCGCCGACGGCGGGCTGATATACCTCCTCGAGGTTCCGGAGAAGCAGGACTTCGAAAAAACCCTCGCAGAGATACTCTCCGTTGCAGAGGACGAGTACGTGCTCCCGCTTGAGTATGCCCACCACTCCGTCGTCATAAAGAAGAAGGAGTTCGACGCCTACGTCAACGCGGTGCTGAGTGCTCTCATCGGGGAGGACGAGCGCTTCCTCGGCTTCCTGAGGTACGGGAGGGAGCCGCTGGAGTGAGGGATCCTGGTGGTTCAAAATAGAGAATTTGCGTGAGGATGCCCAATAGCTGCAACGTGGATCTCAAAAAAGAAAAATAGCAACGTGCCCCTGTGTTCAGTAAGGCGGGCTCAGGCACGGGTCCAGCTCATCACCGTCAGCCGGTTAATGCCTCATCATCGCCCGGCCCCACTAAAAGCCCGGCTTTCTTATATTCACCACCTCCCCGTTCACGAGCGTGGGAGGAACCTCGCCGTTCTTGAAGGCTATGAGGTTTTTAGCAACAAGCTCCGCCATGCCCTCTCTCGCTCCGAAGGTGGCGCTGCCTATGTGCGGCGCCAGAAGGACGTTTTTCAACTTGAATAGCTCTTCATGATAGTACGGCTCCTCCTCGAAGACGTCGAGTCCAGCCCCCGCTATCCAGCCCTCTTTCAGGGCCTTCACCAGTGCCTCGGTGTCAACCACCTTCCCGCGCGCTATGTTAACGAGTATCGCGTTGGGTTTCATGAGCTTAAGCCTCTCCTCGTTTATCATGTGGTATGTCTCCTTCGTGAGCGGGACTGCCAACACAACGAAATCGCTCTCTTTTAGTAACTCATCCAGCGGTCTGAACTCCGCGCCGAGTTCCTTCTCGGCCTCCGGCTTTCTGCTCCTCGCGTTGTAAAGGATTTTCATTCCGAAACCCTTAGCACGCCTCGCCACCGCCTGCCCGATCCTGCCGAAGCCGACTATACCAATGGTTTTCCCGTAGACGTCCTGTCCCAGAAACCAGCGCGGATGCCAGGCAATCCCTCTCCTCTTCCACTCACCTGAGCGGACGAAATTGTCAGCCTCAACGAGCCTTCTGGCCGTCGCCAGGAGAAGCGTCCAGGCGAAGTCGGCGGTGGCGTCCGTGAGAACATCGGGAGTATTGGTGACGTAGATTCCCCTTTTAGTGGCCTCTTCGACGTCTATGTTGTCGTAGCCGACGGCGTAGTTTGCAACGATCCTAAGCTTTGGCGCGCTGTCGAAGACCTCTCTGTCAATCCGCTCGCTGAGCATCGTGACGAGTGCATCCGCCCCTTTAACCTTTTCAAGGAGGACTTCCCTCGGTATCTCACGCTCCTCCTCCCACACCTCGACCTCGAAGTGCTTCCTGAGGAGTTTTATCCCATTCTCAGGAATCCTGCGCGTGATAAAAACCCTTGGCATTGGCACCACCGGATTAGATCGGGGTGAGATATAAAAAGTCTCTTCACTATCCGATGACATGACGCTCAAGAGCAGAATAAAGGACATCAGCGACGATGGCCTCGGCATGCTTGAAGCGGACGGGAGGAGAATTTACGTTCCCTTCACATATCCTGGCGACGTCGTGAGGGTTAAGAGGACAAAGCGCCGCTTCGGAAGGAGAATCGCGCGGGATTTCGAGCTTGTTAAGGGATCACCTTTGAGGCAGACCCCTCGCTGCCCCCACTTCGGAACCTGCGGCGGATGCCTCTGGCAGGGATTGAGGTACGGAGAGCAGCTCAGGATTAAAGCTGAGATCTTTGAGCGAATAACCGGCTTAAAGGCCGAAATAAAGGGCTCCCCAAAAATCTGGGGCTTCAGAAACGTGAGCAACTTCATCGTGACCACAGAGGGGATTGGACTTAAGGAGTACGGGAACCCTCTAGGCGTTGTTGACCTGAGAGAATGCCCCGTCTTCTCAAAGAGAACGCCCGAATACCTGCGCGTCCTCCGGAATTTTCTAGAGGAAACAGACTTGAAGCCGTGGAACCTGAGGGAGAAAAGCGGTGAAGTTCACTACCTCCAGGTCAGGGAGGGCAAGTTCACCGGCGAAGTCATGGTGAACCTCATAGCCCACACGAAGCCCTCGGAGGGAGTTTTAGAGGCCCTCAAGGACTACTTTTCCTTTGCCGATTCCCTCTACTGGAGCCTTAAACGAGACGACAGGGACGATCCGAGGGGTGAGGCGGAGCTTATAGCTGGAGAACCCTACATACGCGAGAGAATCGAGGACGTCGTTTATTTAATCCATCCCAATTCGTTCTTCCAGACCAACAGCCACGCTCTAAGGCTTCTCCTGAGGGCAGTGGAAGGTTTCACCGACGGCGAGAGGGTTCTCGACCTCTACTCTGGCGTTGGTACCTTTGGAGTGTGGCTGGCCAGGAGGGGCTTTAAAGTTGAAGGCATCGAGCTGAACCCCTTCGCCGTGGAGATGGCAAATAAAAACGCCGAAATTAACGGCGTTAACGCAAAATTCAGGGTTGGAAGGGCTGAGGGAACATCAGTGGGGGATTACGATACGGTAATAGTTGATCCACCGAGAAAGGGGTTGAAAGAAGCGGCCGAGTTGCTCGTGAAGAGCGGGGTTGAGAAAATAGTTTACGTCTCCTGCAATCCAAAAGCGTTTAAGCTCGACTACGAGAGACACCTTAAAAAGGCATACCGCATAGACGGAGCGGTTCTCATCGATATGTTTCCCCACACGCCGCACGTTGAAGCTGTTATGGAGCTCGTGAGGAGGGACTAATCCCATTGGAAGGGGATTGCCCATCCGATGGCCCAGTCGCTTTAGGACCTCCCCCTAAGGAACTCCTCAAGGCTCGTCTGTCCTTTTTTGTCCTCCCTCGGTTCAGCCCCGGCCCCCAGCTTTTTCCCTATCTTCTTTAGGGTCTTCCATGTTTTCCTCACTATCGGCGGGAAATCGCCGTGTTGTCTGTAATACTCCTCGAGAAAGGCCCTCGTCTTCGGGTCGCTCGGGTAACCACTCCCGATTTCGCCATATTCCTCCTTCAGCCTTTCTATCGCCCTGTCGCGGGTGACCTTCGCGAGGATCGAGGCGGCCGAAACCGGGACGAACCTGTCGTCCGCCTTGTGCTCCGCCACGATTTCGGCATTGAAGTTCAATCCCCTTCGGATGTCTTCACCAAAGCGCTCTTCCTTGACGTCGGCAGCGTCAATGTAAACCACGTCGGGTTTGATCCTGAGCGAGTTCAAAGCTTTAATGAAGTTCTCGACCTCGAACTCGTTGAGCGTTCCTTTCCTGGAGTCTATCTCCCTGGGCCATAATTCCAGAATTACATAATCGTCTAAAAGTTTAATTATCTCGTTGAAGAGCCTCTCGCGCCTCTTTGGTGTCAGCCTTTTCGAGTCCCTAACGCCGAGTTCCCGGAGTTTCGAGAGGTTTTTCTCGTCCACTACCACCGCCGCCACCACCATCGGTCCAATTGCCGGCCCCCTTCCGGCTTCGTCTATCCC
The DNA here is from genome assembly GCF_027012695.1 of Thermococcus sp. Taxonomy (GTDB): domain Archaea; phylum Methanobacteriota_B; class Thermococci; order Thermococcales; family Thermococcaceae; genus Thermococcus. The sequence goes on along the minus strand of NZ_JALUYR010000023.1, from coordinate 24,831 downwards.
CGCGATCTTTCTCCCCAAGGTCTCACCTCCTGAAGAGCAGCACGCCGTATATTGCCCCCAGGATCAGCGTGGCCAGACCGCTCGGTGGTATGTCGGTGACGTAGGCCAGCAACACCGAAGAGAGCTGAACGCCCAGGGTCAGGAAGAGACTGACTCCGAGAACCTTTCTCAGGTCGCTGCTCACCATCAGCGCTATCGCCCCGGGCAGAACAGCAACCACCTGGAGGGTTATCAGACCAACGGTCTGGACGATCAGGGAGCCGATGGCACCCACGAGGACGTAGAGGATCATAAGGTAGGCTCTCACATTGCCACCGTAGCTCTCGACCCCTTCCGGGTCGAAGCTCAGGTAGAGGAAGTCCCGGTAGAGGAGGAGCATCGTGAAGAACAGGAGGGCACCCCCGAGCACCAGGACCTTTAGATCACCCAGCCCTATCAGAAAGATGTCGCCCGTGAGGTAGGAGACGATGCTCTCACCGAGGGGGAAGTAGGGCCTCGTGGCCATCACCCGATAGAGTATCCCGAAGCCGAGGACGGTCAAGCCGGCCACAAAGCTGGCCACTATCCCCACTGCCGAGTCGGGGGAAAAGCCGAGCTGTTCGAGGTGAGCTATGAGGAGGACCACCGCGATCGTGACGAACAGGGCGGTCAGCATTACGAGGGAGAGGTTCTCGAATACCAGCCCGAGTATCATGCCCAGCACCGCCCCGAAGAGGAGCGAGTGGAAGAGCGCGTGGGTGAGGAAGGCCAGACCCTTCGCGTTTATGAGGGGACTCAGGAGACCGAGGAGTACGCTGACCATCAAGCTCGCGAGAAGGGCCCTTAACAGGTATTCCGGTATCACCTCCCCCCACCCCCTTTTCTCGGCAGGTGAACGTCACCGGTTATGCAGAAGAGCTTTCCGCCAACGGGAATAACCCTGGCCAGCGGCCCGTAGACGGATTTGATGATACTGTCCCTGAGAACCTCCTCCGGCCTGCCAAAGGCTATGAGGCGCCTGTTGAGGAGCATTATCCTGTCACCTATTTCAAGCAGGGGGTTTATGTCGTGAGTCGTGATCACCATCGTTATACCCCGCTCGCGCTTGATCTTGCTCAGAACACCCGTGACCTCCGCCCTCGCGCTGGGGTCGAGGGCCGAGAGGGGTTCGTCGAGGAGGAGCAGCTTCGGATCGCTCATGAGGGCCCTCGCCAGGAGAACCCGCTGCTTCTGACCGCCGCTGAGTTCTCTGAAGAGTCTGTCCCTGACGTGGGCCAACCCGACGAAGCCAAGGACTTCTTCCGCCTTTTCGAGTATCTCGCGGGGGATTCTGAAGTGGACAAAGCCCCTGCGGTAAAGCCCACCCATCGCGACGACGTCCAGGGCGGTGAGCGGAACGCGCTCGTTGAGGCTGTGGCTCTGGGGCACGTAACCTATCAGCTCGCGGGCATCACAGGGCTCCCTTCCGAAGACTTCCAGCCTTCCTGTGTACTCCCGATGAAAGCAGGCTATGGTTCTTAGAAGGGTTGTCTTTCCCGCCCCGTTGGGGCCCAGCAGGAGCAACGTCTCGCCCTCGTCAAGGGAAAAGCTAACCCCCTCGAGGGCCGGCTTCCCGTCGTAGGTTATCGTGAGGTTCTCGGCCACTATCGCCTTCATGGGATCTCCCCGATGATTTCGTCGGACCGGCTTTTAAACCTTGGTGGGCTGTGCAAAAATTTTAAAAACCCGGGCAGATACTCCCCCTGGAAAATTTTTGCAAGGCTCAGGTTTATAAGGGCTTAAACCGAGCCCAAGGGAGGTGATGATCATGGCGTACCACAAGCGTGGGGGAAACAGAAAAAAGAAAAACAGACAAGTCCAGGGAGACGAGGTGATCCGCGTTCCACTCCCCGACAGGAGCAAGGGACAGCTCTTTGGGGTCATCGAGCAGGCCCTCGGTTCGGGCTGGATGGACGTCCGCTGTGAGGACGGCAAGATAAGGAGATGCCGCATTCCGGGCAAGCTCAAGAGGAGGATGTGGATGCGCGTTGGCGACGTCGTCATAGTCCAGCCCTGGCCGGTGCAGACCGACGAGAGGGGAGATATAGTCTATCGCTACACCAGGACACAGGTGGACTGGCTCCTGAGGAGGGGTAAGATAAGCCAGGACTTCATCAGCGGCGGCGAGCTGCTGTTCTGACGGTCGAGTGATGGGCATGCGCGAGAAGACCATCGAGCGTGAGATGGAGGCGGTGCTCCGGCTGGGGGAGAGACGAGAGAAGGACAGCGAGCTCTACAAGATAGCCAACGAGGTCTTCGACAAAACAACAAAGGAGGCCCTCGCCTACCTCCACCGGCGCGGGAAAATCGGAGAGCTTCACGGAGTTATCAGCACGGGCAAAGAGGCCAACGTCTTCGCGGGTGTCGATTCGGACGGAAACCGGATAGCGGTTAAAATCTACCGCACCTACACCACCGATTTCAGGAGGATATGGGAGTACCTCGCGGCCGATCCGAGAATTGGCTACCTGCCGAAGGATATGCGGAAGCTCGTCTTTCAGTGGACCCGTAGGGAGTTCAAGAACCTCCAGAGAGCCATCAAGTACGCCGTCCGCGTTCCGGAACCGATAATCTTCCGGAACAACGTTCTCGTCATGGAGTTCATAGGTGATGAACTTCCGGCTCCAAGGCTCAAGGACGTTGAGAGGGAACTCCGGCGGGAGGACTTCGGGGAGCTTTATGATTACCTGATGGGTGTAATCGAGCGCCTCTGGAAGCGCGGTGACATGGTGCACGGCGATTTAAGCGAGTACAACGTCCTGCTCTGGGATAAACCGGTGATCATAGACTGGTCGCAGGCGACCGTTAAAAGGAACCGCATGAGCGTTGAGCTGCTGAAGAGGGACCTGAGGAACGTTATAAACTACTTCGCCAGGAAGGGCGTTCCCGTTGACGATTACGATGACAAACTTCGCGAACTCCTTGAGAGGTGAGATAATGGACGAGTTTGAGAGACTCCTGAAGAAGTACGAGCGGATCGATAAGGACGGTGCTCCCATTCGGGAGGAACCCGAGGAGGAGATAAGCTACGCCGCCGAAGGCGAGCAGGAAGAGTTTTTGAGAATACCAAGGGAGCGCGTTGGCGTTGTCATTGGAAAGAACGGACAAACAAAGAAGGAGATAGAGGAGCGCACGAAGACGAGGATCGAGATAGACAGCGAGACCGGAGAGGTCTTCATAACCTCAACGGAGAAAACCGACGATCCCCTGGCAGTGTGGAAGGCCCGCGATGTGGTTATGGCCATCGGAAGGGGCTTCTCCCCCGAGAGGGCTTTCAGGCTCTTCAACGAGGGAGAAACCCTTGAGGTGGTCAACCTCACGGATATAATCATCGGCAACGACAAGAACGCCCTTCCCAGGGTCAGGGGCAGGATAATCGGCAGGAAGGGCAGAACGAGGGAGATCATAGAGGAGATGAGCGGTGCGGATGTGAGCGTCTACGGGAAGACCGTCGCGATAATCGGCAACCCCCTCCAGGTTGAGGTTGCCAAGACCGCCATAGAGAAGCTCGCCAAAGGCTCACCCCATGGGGTCGTTTACAAGTACCTCGAAAGGCGCAAGAAGGAACTCGAACTCGAGGGTTCCATCTATCACGAACTTCCCGAAGGCGGGGAGGACGATTGGGAGGACTGAGGATGGCCGAGGCAAAGCAGCTGTTTAAGGAGTTTAAGATACAGAGCGTCAGCGAGTTCTTCAGGCGAAACGCGGCAATGCTCGGTTACACCGGTAAAATACGCTCGCTGACGACCGTTATCCACGAGGCAGTAACGAATTCGCTCGATGCGTGTGAAGAAGCTGGAATACTGCCCTACGTCCGCGTTGAGATAGAGGAACTCGGCAGGGAGCACTACCGGGTTGTTGTGGAGGACAACGGCCCGGGAATCCCGGAGAAGTACATAACCCACGTTTTTGGAAAGATGCTCGCCGGAACCAAGGCCCACAGGAACATCCAGAGCAGGGGGCAGCAGGGTATAGGTATAAGCGGTGCCGTAATGTTCGCCCAGATAACGAGCGGAAAGGCCACGCGCGTCATCACCTCAACCGGAAACGACGAGATTATCGAGGCCTGGGTTAAAATCGACGTCGATAAAAACGAGGGTAAAATCGTCAGGAAGGAGAAGCACCCGAACCCCAGAGGCTGGCGCGGGACGAGGATAGAGCTGGAGGTTAAGAACGTCCGCTACGTTCGCTCGAAGCAGGGCGTTTACTGGTACCTCAAGCTTACCGCGATAGCGAATCCACATGCCCACATCGAGTTGATAGAGCCGGACGGAAAGCTCATCGTCTTTCCGCGCTCCAGCGACGAGGTTCCGGAACCGCCGGTCGAGATGAAGCCCCATCCACGGGGAGTTCTTACCGATGACGTTTACAGGATGGCCAGGAAGACGAGGAGGAACACGGTAAAACGCTTCCTCATCGGCGAGTTCTCGCGCATAAGCGACAAAAAGGTCGACGAGCTCATCGAGTACATAGCGGCCCTCAGACTCATCAAGACCGTTCAGGACAAAACCGTTCAGGAGCAGCTCTACGAGAAGCTGGCAAAGGGGAACGTAAAAGCGGTTCTCCGTTCTTTTAAGGGATACACAAAGGTCGTCAGGCAGGTCGCTAAGATGATGGAGAAGCCGCCGGAGAAGCTCACCTGGCAGGAAGCGGAGGAGATAGTCGAGGCCTTCAGGTACATGAAGTTCTTAGCTCCCCCGACCCACGGATTAAGGCCGATAGGAGAGGAGAACATCGAGAAAGGATTGAAAGGAATCCTCAAGCCGGAGTTCGTCACCGCGGTGACGAGGCCGCCCAAGGTCTACTCCGGTGGGATTCCATTCCAGGTGGAGGTCGGCTTAGCGTACGGCGGCGAGATCCAGTCGGGCTTCGAGCTTTTCAGGTATGCCAACCGCGTTCCGCTCCTCTTTGATGCCGGCTCGTGTGTCACCACGCTGGCAGCGCGCTCCATAGACTGGAAGCGGTACAAGATTGACGATCCTGAGAGAGCACCCCTCGTCCTCATGATCAACGTCATCAGCGTCCACGTGCCCTACACGGGAACAGGGAAGCAGAGCATAGCCAACGTCGAGGAGATATACAACGAGATCCGCCTGGCGATAATGGACGCGGCGAGAAGGTTACAGACATACCTCAGCGGGAAGCACAGGAAGATGGCGCAGGTCAGGAGGAAGAAGACCTTTGAGAAGTACGTGCCAGAGATAGCGAGGGCCCTTAGCATACTCACGGGCGAACCTGAGGAGAAGATAAGGGAGTACTTCATGGCCTTCATCGAGAGCCACTTCGCGGCCAAGGAGGGGGTGAGTGAGAATGCCTGATAGAAAAGCCATACATCGCGAAAAACCAAAGGAGCGCTTCTCCTATGATCCAACCAGGGTCCTCAACAAGCTCGAGGAATACGGTAGAAGGATCTTGGAGGAGGTAAAGGCCGGCAGGAATCCCTACTTCGACATACCCACCCGTGGTCTCAACAACGTCTACTTCGACGAGAAGAGGCGCGTCATCAGGATGGGTGATAAACTCTCGAGGAGGTACTTCCTCAACGTGGCTCACGCCAGAAAGTTCATGCAGACGCTCCTCCTGATGGCCTACGTCAAGAGGCTCGTGAGTGAAAACAAGCACGCGAGCCTTCGTGAGGCCTACTACGCCAACAAGCATACCATCCCCGGAACGAAGGAGAACACCTTCGAGGACCAGCGCGAGAGCGATCCGATCATAGAGGACCTCGAGAGGATGATGGGCGTATTGAGGGAAGAGATGCACCTCACGGCGGACAGGCGCGGCTACATCTACGGCGACATAGTCATCAGGGATGGGGAGGACGAGTTCAACACGAGCAAGCTCGGTATGGGTGGCTGGGCGGTTCCGGGAACCGTTGAACACCTCCAGTTCCCTGAGATAAACGTTGACTACGCTTTGGTCGTCGAGACGGCAGCTATGGCCGACCGCCTGATAGAGGAAAAGTTCCCGAAGAAGGAAAACGCCCTGATCATAGCGACGCAGGGACAGGCTTCCCGTGGCGTCAGGCGTTTAATCCACAGGCTCCACTACGAGGAAGGCCTTCCCATCATCGTCTTCACCGATGGCGATCCCTACGGTTGGTACATCTACTCCACCATAAAGCAGGGCTCGATAAACCTGGCATACCTCAGCGAGAAGCTTGCAACGCCAGAGGCGAAGTTCGTTGGGATGACCATGGACGACATCGAGCGCTACGGCCTGAAGAACGTCACCGAGAAGCTCAAGGGAATCCCGCCCAACAAGAAGGGCGGGCCGACCGGCGACTACAAGCGTATCATCGAGGAGATGAACTACCCATGGTTCCAGAACAGGGAGTGGCAGAGGCAGCTCAAGATGGCCCTTAAGATGGGGGTCAGGATTGAGCAGCAGGCCTTGGCGAACAAGAGCCTCGAGTTCGTTGCCAAGAAGTACCTCCCCGAAAAGATAAACAACGGTGAGTTACTGCCATGACGACGACCGAGGAGCTCGTCGCGCAGGTTAACAAGATACTGGACGACATCGGGATAGACGTGACGGGGTTATTCGAGAGGTTTCACGTCCCGACCGTGGCCTATCGCCTAAGGGAAAACCTCTCGCTCCTTGGTGAGCTTGAGGAAGACCTCTCAAAGCGCGTGGGGGAGGCAACCCCCTCCGCCGGCTTTTCAGATAGGAAGAACCGCGACCCACACATCCAGTGGATTTATCGGAAGAAGCGCAACAGGATTCTCGCTCTGGAGCGCCTCCGCTCAGCCATAACCGCCCACAAGATGGCCCTAGCCCATATCTCGGCCAACTACACCCTACTGCTCGGGAAGAAGCCCGTGACGATCAGGGAACTGACGCGGGAGAACGTGGAAAAGGTCCGGGCAATCCCCAACCCCGTCCAGATCGGCAGGGTTGAGATACTCCCCCACCTGGCATACTCCGGCGACGTCCTCAGATTGCTCTCCAGGGAGGGTATAGAAGTCAGGGAGGCCTTCAAGTTCATAAAGAGCAAGCTCCGCGAGAAGGGAACCGTCAGAACCCGCGGGCTCAGGATAGAGGTGGAGTACTGGGAGAACAACCGGCTCAAGAAGGCGAGGCTCGATCTTCCGGCGGATGCGGACATCGAGGGGGAACTCAGGAAGCGCTACGGGAGGAGATTCCGCTGGCGCGTTTTAAGCTTCGTCAAGACCAAGGGCGTTCTGATAAACAATCACTACACGGTTGACAATCTCGCCCTGGCTTACGCGATCCTCGATCCGGAGAAAGGCGCCGAAAAGCTCGGCCTCGATCTCTTCAGGTACTACTTCCTCACCTCGGAGAACGAGAGGGAGAGCCTCGGCCTCTACCCGGACATAAGGCTCTGCATTGACTGCCACTATTCCATCTTCGACCTGCCCTTCAAGAACGAGCCCGGCTTCAAGACCGGACATGGGAGCATGCTGGTCATACGCAAATGCGAGATGGAGAAGGCCCTCATCGGGCGGAGAAAGGACATAGCGAGTGTTCCAAACTACCTGCTGGGCGGCGTCCTGCTCTACGGCATGAGTGATTACAGCGAGAAGAAGGTCGCCCAGCTCTTGGGGATCCCTGAGGATGAGCTCGTCGAGGCCATAAAGAAGTTCGTAATTTCGGGCCTTCACAAGACGCTGTTCGCGGACACGAAGAAGTTCGAGAAGTTCATGCCCAAGAGCGACAGGGCCAAGCAGTTCCTCAGCCTCCTCCAAGGGTGATACGATGAGGGTGGAGGTGAAGGCGCGAAACAACGAGGAGCTCATTAGAAAGCTGGACGAACGGCTGAACGACGACGTTACTGAAGTTTACGTCAACCTCCGCCCGACAAAGGAGATACTGGTGAGAATCCTCGAGCGCGCACCCAACGTGAGAAAGATATCCTGCCCGCCGAGTCTCTATCCAAAGGTCTCCAGAAAGGTCATAGCGGCCCTCTCCCAGATGGGCATCGAGCTCGTTCCAGAGGGATATCCTCGCGGGAGGCCGAGAAAGTACGATGAAGATACGGTAAGAAGGGTGAGGGAACTCTTTCAGAGGGGCGTTCCGGCGAAGGAGATCAGTTCGCGTCTCGGGATACCCCTTAGAACTGTTTACTACATTATCGAGCGAACCGGGGAGAAGCACGTTTAAAAGGGCTCCCTGTTAGATTGACCTAAAAAAGAGGGTGATATCATGCCGATATTCGAGACCCAGGAGGAAGTGCCTGAGATTAAAGAGCGCCTTCACCGCGTCGGAATCACCAACCTGAGGAGCGTCGCGAAGATAAACTGGAAGGAGAAGGTTTACACTTTTCTCCCCCTATTCGAGGTCACCATTGACGTTCCGGAGGAGAAGAAGGGCATCCACATGAGCCGCCTGGTTGAGAGCATAACAGAGAGCATGAGCGAGGCCGTCGAGGAGGAGGTTATGGAGGCCCATTCTTCGCTTGAGGAACTGGGAAAGGCCGTAATAAAGCGCCTCGAAGAGAAGCACCCTCACAGGCGCGCGGAGGTGTGGATTAAGACCCACCTCATAATCCCGAGGAAAACCCCCGCGAGCGGAAAGACAAGCTATGAGCCCTATGACGTCGAGGTGGGCGTTATAAAGAACTACGATGGGAGCTTTGAGAAGGTCCTCCGCGTCAAGGTCATCGGAAACACCGCGTGTCCCCATGCAATGGCCAACAACAACGGAAAGACCCACATCCAGCGCGCCCTTGGTGAGCTGGAGATTAGAGCCCCCTTCGAGGAGGAGATAGCCCTTGAGGATATGATTGATGTCGTTGAGAGCTCCTTCAGCCATCCAACCTACACGCTCCTCAAGACTGTGGACGAGAACGCGGTTGTGCAGGGCATGTTCGCCAACCCCAAGTTCGTCGAGGACGTTGCGAGGGAGATCTTCGCGAAGGCCAGGGAGCGCTTCCCGGGCAAAATCCGCGTTAAAGTGATCAGCAACGAGAGCATACACAAGCACGACGTTATCGCGGAAACGTGGAGCTGAGGACACCCAATCCCGACATTTTGACATTTTTCAACCTAAATCCGGGAAATATTCTGCTTTCCAAACGTCCCTGTGTTTTTTTTTGGAATTCTCAAGCGGATTCCGAGGAAAGGGTTAAATAGTCGGAGGGTGTTAGAAACAACTGCCCAGGGTGATGGAGTCTCTCCCAGGGCAGGAGGTCGGTACCATGAAAAAGTTAGTTGCCATATTGTTCGGTCTGTTAGTAGTGGCGACAGGGTTCGCGGCAGCGACTCAGTGGGCCGTTACTTCGGTTAGGGGATCCAACAGCGACTCCTACGGATATTCCTGGACAGAGATAGGGGTCAAGTACGATGTCCAGCACCCGTACACCCATTACTCCATCACATACAGACGCGGTGGAGGAGGAGCATATGGGGGGCACGTTGTGACCAAAGTCATAATAATAGCGGACCCCCATGGGGCAGAAACCATTGTGAAGATTGATGGATACCATAAGGTAATATCCTCTGCTGGATGGCCGTACATCTGATTTTTTCCTTCTTTATTCATAATTCAAAAAATCCTTTGGGGGATTCCAAGTGAGTATGTATAGGGCAATGGGCCTCTTATTAGTAGCGTTCATTCTTTTTACAGCCTCTCTTTCCAGTGCATTTGAACTCCATGGAAATGCATCATTAGTTTATGTTTCCTCAAGATACAACCCCTATATCCAGTACCGGCTTTCGCGTGGGGACAAACCCGAGTGGGTAACAACCTCTTTAATGATCTACAACTACTCTGGAGTGGCCTACGTAATACAGGCACACAACGACACTGAGGTCATTTTCAAACTTAAAGACCAGGGCAGATATATACACTCGCACGTTACCGTTCTTTTGAGCAACGTTACTATCATGACCATCCTCCCCAGGGGAGTGTCTCCCCGAATTTTCTGGAACGAGTCAGAGCTGATCTCGGAGAGAACTGAGAAAAGTCACGAATTCAACTTCAAGAACTGGACGTGGTATATTTTTGAATTGAGAACGGTCAAAATAGGAGGGGCCTATACTATCAGGAAGAAGGATCTGCAGGTGATACGGGACGGGATAGCCTATGGCCACACAATGCTTTTTGATGACCCCGGAAACCCTCTCAAAGAGGGGGAAGTCTTTACGGTGTATCCCTTTTTCACAACCATAAACAAAATCACTATCAACAACAGGGATCCCCTAAAATGGAAGAACATCATCTATTATCCTCCAACAAAGACAGTGGTTACTGATTACTACTCTTTTAACATAACACAGCCCTTTGGAAGGGGATTTCCGATTGAAATTGTACCAATGGCCACCTTGAGTTATACGTTTGATGCCTCCGATGGGAAACTCATAACAACACTCAATAGCGGCCCGGACCTCTGGGCGATTGGCATCCTCAATGCAGATTTTATAGACGAATACTCCTGCTACAGAGTGGAGGTTAAACACGATTATTTATATGCTTTCGGTCTCTTCCTCAAATCATTTAGAATTAATGAGGGGGAGGTAGAAAAGGTTATTTTTAGGAAACCAAAAACCAAAGTAGCTTACATCTTCTACGGTTCCCTGCTGCTCCTCGGCTTGGTTGTTGTGGGGAGACTTAAAAGGAGGTGAACCGATGGGAAGGATTCACACGCTCTTCAAGTGGGAGATGAACGACCTGATAAAGGCCATCCTGCTGTTCCTGGGAGTACTGATGGCAGGGATGGCGATGAAGCAGTCGTTGATGCACGTTAAAAGCGCAATGAGCATCGCCTCGGGAACGGATGTAGTGCTCTTCGGCCCCTCACGGTCCAGTGGTGTTTCGACGTCTATCCTAGAACTCCTCTCCCTCGATGACGTCTGGATGCTTCTGAGCTTCCTCCTCCTGCTCCTCGGCGCACTCACCTTCCGCTACGACAGGGACAGCGGCGTGGCGCGTTCGGTCTACTCCCTACCCTATTCGAACGACGAAATCTTCGGGATCAAATTACTCTCATCCTTGGTCTACGGGTTCTTGATGTTCCTGTTGCCGTTTACCTACGTTGTCCTGACCACCTACGCAAGCATAGTGAACTACCTCCCGGAGATAGTCGCTCCATTCATCGGCCATGCACTCACTCTGACCGCATTCCTCCTGCTCTACCTGATAGCAGTCGCCACACTGGTCTCTCTTGCCTCTCCCAATGCCTTCCTCGCATTCATGGTCGGCTTCGCGGTGATATATACACCCAGAATTTTGGGGAACTCCCGCATACCACCCCAGCTCTTCATTGACGCCATCCCGAGGAGCGGCAGCACCAACTTCACGCCCTTCACGGCACAGTACCTCGGCTGGGGCATTCTCGTCCCGCTGGCACTCTTAGCCCTCTCTTGGGTCCTCATCAGGAGGAGGGATGTGGTGTGAGGTTCTGGGCGGCCCTTCTTGCCGCAATGCTGATGCTTTCCATCGGCTTCCTCTGGGTTTACAGCTCCTACGAAGACAGGGTCGGCTCGGTAGGGCCGGTCTTTCTCCCCCCGATGGAGCAGCAGGGAAACGTCACCAGCATCAGCACGGTAACGGCACATACCCCCACCAGCTCGCTGGTTGAAGCTTCCTGCAACGGCAACGGAATCGTCGAGGTGTACGACGTCATCACCGGGAAGCTGATGGACAGACACCCCATCTATGACCATGCCAGGTACCAGTTCCTCCTTCCCAGGGAAGGGGACTACCTGATAATTAACAACGGAACTGAAAAGGTCACCTGCTCCTTCCGCTTCATCCGGAACTATCCGACTGAAGAGGTTCAGAACACGATCTACGTGAGCGGCTCAGCCTTCGCCCTTCTCCTCGCCCTGGTGGTCTGGAGGTGGACCGGATGACGCTGATAGAGGCGAAAGAACTCCAGAAAATCTTCGGGAGCATCAGGGCGCTCGATGGGGTGACAGTTGAAATTCCCGGGGGAATAACCCTCATCCTCGGGCCGAACGGCGGCGGAAAGAGCACCTTTCTCAAGCTGGCAACCGGAATTTACAGACCCACGAGCGGCAAAATACTGGTGTTCGGAGAAAGGCCGTGGAACAACGGGAAGGTGAAGGCCCGTTTCGGAGTCGCCTACGACCCGCCCGCCTTTCCGCAGTTCGTGACGGGGAGGGAGTGGCTTACCCTGTTCGCCAGGAGCAAGGGGCTTGATGGGGAAGAGGCCGAGAGGGCTGCGGGGCTCTTCGACGCCAGAGAATTCCTTGACAAGAGAATAAACAGCTACTCCTCTGGAATGCTTAAGAGGTTGAGTCTTGCCCAGGCCTTCATTGGAAAACCCGAGCTTATATTCCTCGACGAGCCCCTCGCCAATATAGACTTCGACAGCATGGAGCGGGTCATCGAAACCATCGAAGAGATGAGGAAAGAGACCAACTTCGTGATAATCAGCCACATATGGGAACCACTGATGCCGATAGCGGACTGGGTGGTGGTCATAGGCAGCGGAAAGCTAGTTCTAGCCGGAAAGGCGGAAGAAGTCCAGAAAGACGTTGAAAGGCTGTTCAAGCCGCGTGTGAGACGTAAGGGGGGAGGGAATCCGGAAGAATCCCTCCCAAGGCAGGAGGTCGGTAAACTCCCACCGACGAATGGAACTTAGGGGCCAATGTTTATTAATCTTTTTCCCGAGGGAAGGGTATGAAGCTCGTCCACGACCCGATACACCGGGGAATCGAGCTTGACGACCTCGCGGTTAAACTCGTGGATACACCGGAGTTCCAGCGTTTGAGGAGGATAACCCAGCTCGGTCTGGTTTATCTCGCCTACCCCTCCGCCAGGCACACGCGCTTCGAGCATTCACTGGGAACGTTCTACCTCGCGGAGAGGATACGCGCTCACAACCCCGACATCGACGAAGGAACCGTTTACGCGGCCCTGCTCCACGACCTCGGCCATTACCCATTCTCCCACACGCTTGAGGCCCTCTACCCGAGGCACGAGGACAACACCCTCTGGCTAATAAAACACGGCGAAATCGGGGACGTTTTGGGGGAGCGCTTCTCAGGGAATGAGTTCAAAAGGCTCCTCAAACACCCCCTCGTTAGCGGCGACATCGACGCCGACAGGATGGACTACCTGGTGAGGGATGCCTACTACACGGGCGTCGCCTTCGGCCTCGTTGACCTCGACCGGCTTGTCAGGTACCTCCACTGGGACGGGTCCAGACTGGTGGTCATGGAAAAGGGTATCATGGCCGCCCAGAACCTTCTCCTCGCGAGGAGCATGATGTACCCGGCCGTTTACCAGCACCACACGGCGAGAATATCCGGGGCCATGCTCGTGAAGGCGGTGGAGCTTGATGGAATTCCCTACGAAGAAATCAGGACGATGGACGAGATTGACCTTTTAGCGAGGCTCAGGGGAAGTGAAAGGCCCGAAGTGAGAGAACTTGTGGGGGCGATAGACGACAGGAGGCTCTACAAGAGGGTTCTCTACACGAGGGAGGACCCCGGAGAGGGGGTAGTTTCCACCGTTAGGGAGCAGCTCGAGGCCGAGTTCGGACACCTCGTTCTCGTTGACTACCCGCCGAAGCCGAAGTTCGAGGAGAGGAACGCCTTCGTGGAAACCTGCGAGGGACTGAAAAGGCTCAGTGAGGTTTCCCCGCTGGTGCGCTCACTGGTCGAGCTGAAGGATACTCACTGGCGCTGGGGGGTCTACGCGAGGGAGGACGTTAAGGATGCCGTGTTGAAGGCGCTGGAAAAGCTTTTGTAAATCCAAAACCCTTAAGTATCCTGAACGCATCCCCTCAGCTCCCATTCTAAACCGGGAAAAGCTTTATAACCGCACCTTTTAAGTTAAGCCGACAAGCTCATCCAAGGATGGTGATGTAGATGGGAAGAAGGGAAGAGATGATTGCGAAGATCAAAGAACTGATGACCCAGCCCGAGAGGATCAGGAACATGGGTATCGCCGCTCACATTGACCACGGTAAGACGACCCTCAGCGACAACCTGCTCGCCGGAGCTGGAATGATAAGCGAAGAGCTCGCCGGAAAGCAGCTCGTTTTGGATTTCGACGAGCAGGAGCAGGCGAGAGGAATTACCATCAACGCGGCCAACGTCTCGATGGTTCACAACTACGAGGGCAACGACTACCTCATCAACCTGATTGATACTCCCGGTCACGTTGACTTCGGCGGTGACGTTACGAGGGCCATGCGTGCCATAGACGGTGCCATCATCGTTGTTGACGCCGTTGAAGGAGTGATGCCCCAGACCGAGACCGTCCTCAGACAGGCCCTTCGCGAGTACGTTAAGCCGGTCCTTTTCATCAACAAGGTTGACCGTCTCATAAAGGAGCTCAAGCTCGGACCGAACGAGATACTCCAGAGGTTCGCCAAGATCATCACCGACGTCAACAGGCTCATCAAGAAGTACGCGCCCGAGGAGTTCAAGAGCCAGTGGATGGTAAAAGTTGAGGACGGTAGCGTCGCCTTTGGAAGTGCCTACTACAACTGGGCGCTCAGCGTTCCCTACATGAAGAAGACCGGCGTTTCCTTCAAGGACATCGTCGAGCTCACCAACAGCGGTGATTTGAAGACCCTTCGCCAGAAGGCCCCGCTTCACGTTGTGGTTCTGGACATGGTCGTCAGACACCTCCCGAACCCGCTTGAGGCCCAGAAGTACAGGATCCCGCACCTCTGGAGGGGAGACGTCAACAGCGAGGTCGGCCAGGCCATGCTCAAGTGCGACCCGAAGGGACCGATGACGATGGTCGTCACCAAGATCATCCTCGACAAGCACGCCGGTGAAGTTTCAACCGGCCGCGTCTGGAGCGGTACGGTGAAGACCGGCCAGGAGGTTTACCTCATCAACGCCAAGAGGAAGTCCAGGATCCAGCAGGTCGGTATCTACATGGGTCCCGAGAGGGTCAACATGGAGGCCGTCCCTGCCGGAAACATCGTCGCGGTTACAGGTCTCCGCGATGCCATGGCCGGTGAGACAGTCTCGACCGAAAAGATTGAGCCCTTCGAGGCCCTCCACTACGCGAGCGAGCCGGTCGTTACCGTCGCGATTGAGGCCAAAAACGTCAAGGACCTTCCGAAGCTTATCGAGGCTTTGAGGCAGCTCGCCAAGGAGGACCCAACTCTGCACGTCAAGATTGACGAAGAGACCGGCCAGCACCTCCTCAGCGGTATGGGTGAGCTCCACCTCGAGGTCAAGCTCGTCAAGCTCAAGGAGGACTGGAAGCTCGACGTCGACGTTTCACCGCCGATAGTGGTTTACCGCGAGAGCGTCAGCAAGCCCAGCCCGATAGTTGAAGGAAAGAGCCCGAACAAGCACAACAGGTTCTACATCACCGTGGAGCCGATGCCGGACGAGATCTACGAGGCCATCAGGGAGGGCATAATCCCCGAAGGCAGGCCCAAGAACCCGAAGGAGGTTGCCAAGAAGCTGGCGGAGCTCGGCATGGACTACGAGGTCGCGAAAGGCATCGTCGACGTCTACAACGGCAATATGTTCCTCGACAACACCAAGGGTATCCAGTACCTCAACGAGGTCATGGACCTGCTCGTTGACGGTTTCCACATGGCCATGGACGAGGGCCCGCTCGCCAGGGAGCCGGTTATGAAGGTTATCGTTCGCCTCCACGACGCCAAGATCCACGAGGACAACGTCCACCGCGGTCCGGCCCAGATATACCCCGCCATCAGGACCGCTATACACTGCGCCATGATGAAGGCCGGCCCGGTCCTCTACGAGCCCTACCAGAAGGTCATCATCAACGTTCCATACGAGTACATGGGTGCCGTCAGCAGGGAGATCAACCAGAGGCGCGGCCAGCTCATTGACATGCGCCAGGAGGGAGAGGTCATGATCATCATCGCGGAAGCACCGGTCGCGGAGATGTTCGGATTCGCTGGAGCGATACGTGGTGCCACCAGCGGAAGGGCGCTCTGGAGCACCGAACATGCCGGATTCAAGCGCGTCCCGAACGAGCTGGCCCAGCAGATCATCAGGCAGATACGCCAGAGGAAGGGCCTCGACCCGAACCCGCCGAAGGAGCAGGACGTCTGCCCGCAGCAGTGAGGAGGCGTTATTCCTCTCTTTTCATATCCTTCCCTTTCTGGATACAATTTTATACTTCTCCCGATATTTTTGGAACTGGTGTTCGTATGGCCATTCCCAGGAACATCATCCGAAAGCATGTGTTGAATGCTATACTGGAAATAAACGAACATGGGGTTCCAGGAAGGTTCAGGTCCCTACGCTATTCCCTGGTGCACAATGGACGCGAGTACCCGCCCAAGTACGTTGTGTCCATCGCCAACAGATACGCCAACGGTGAATTGTTAGACCCGTCAAAGTTTACAACCCAAGATGCCTTGAGGTATCTAACGAGGCTGGGGTTTCAAATAGAGGAAAGAGTGGAGAATGGGCAAAACAACGGGGCAGTGAGTACAACGGGTGCATTGGCCAGAGGGTATCCAGCCGATGGGCTCGATAGACGGATGTACGGGGTTTTTGAGAAATTTGCCTTCCTCGTGGAGACGAGACTCAGGGCAATACTTGAGGGACGTTCTCAGCTTGATGAAATTTACCGGGAGAGCGAAGACACAATGAGATACATGATGTTCCATGCGCTGACGATCGTCGGGAGAATAAGCCCGACAGAGGTTTATCTTGAATATCCCCACCCCGAGGTCCCCAATCGAAACCATGCAAAACTTGACACATTTGTGGCTCCAAAAGGAGACAGGCCTGCCATTGCATTTGAAATGAAGTTTCACAGGAAAATCGGGAATAATGAACTGGCCAAACCAAACAACGCCGGAGCAGTGTTCGCGGATGTTCTCAAACTCGCCCTCTTTAGACCGGGAGCCAACATTAAGAGGTATCTAGTTTATATTGCCGATGGGCACATGCTTGACTACCTGAGCAACCCCCGGAATAAATACGAACCATTCATCAACCTGGAGGAGAACACAGGCTTTGATGTCACCCGAGAGTACCTGCTGGGAAAAACTAAAACGTTCAAACGGGAACTGAGAAGGGTTGTTGGAGAAGAAGAGCCTCCAGAACCCACGGTGATATGTCGGTTTAAACGAAACCTGCTACCCGAGAACAGGAAAATCGCGATCAGGCTATACGAGGTGGTTCCGGAGAACAAAGCAAACCCAGAGTGACGTTTTAAGTCAGAAAACGCATGCAGTTAACTTTTTAAACCCGCCACATGAGGTAAACCCGGAACTGGTGAGGCCTCCCCAACGAACGGCGGGTTTCCCGCCCGAGGGGGCCGAGGTTCGAAAGATTTAAAAAGCCATCCTAGTCAACGAGACTAGACCAAAATCTGGAGGTGTTTGAAAATGGCTAAGGAGAAGCCGCACGTTAACATCGTGTTTATAGGCCACGTGGACCACGGAAAGAGCACCACCATCGGAAGGCTGCTCTTCGACACCGCGAACATACCGGAGAACATCATCAAGAAGTTTGAGGAGATGGGTGAGAAGGGTAAGTCCTTCAAGTTCGCCTGGGTCATGGACAGGCTCAAGGAGGAGCGCGAGAGGGGTATCACCATCGACGTCGCCCACACCAAGTTCGAGACCCCGCACCGCTACATTACTATCATCGACGCTCCGGGCCACAGGGACTTCGTTAAGAACATGATCACCGGTGCCAGCCAGGCCGACGCTGCCGTTCTCGTTGTCGCTGCCACCGACGGTGTCATGCCCCAGACCAAGGAGCACGCCTTCCTTGCGAGAACCCTCGGTATCAACCATATCATAGTCGCAGTCAACAAGATGGACATGGTCAACTACGACGAGAAGAAGTTCAAGCAGGTCGCCGAGCAGGTCAAGAAGCTCCTTCAGATGCTCGGTTACAAGAACGTCCAGATCATCCCGATCAGCGCCTGGGAGGGCGACAACGTTGTCAAGAAGAGCGACAAGATGCCCTGGTACAAGGGGCCGACCCTCCTCGAGGCCCTCGACCAGATACCGGAGCCGCCGAAGCCGGTTGACAAGCCGCTCCGCATTCCGATCCAGGACGTCTACTCCATCAAGGGTGTCGGTACCGTCCCCGTTGGTAGGGTCGAGACCGGCGTTCTCAGGGTTGGCGACACCGTCATCTTCGAGCCTGCAAGCACGATCTTCCACAAGCCCGTCCAGGGTGAGGTAAAGTCCATCGAGATGCACCACGAGCCCCTCCAGGAAGCCTATCCGGGTGACAACATCGGATTCAACGTCCGCGGTGTCGGTAAGAACGACATAAAGCGCGGTGATGTTGCAGGCCACACCAACAACCCGCCGACCGTCGTCAGGCCGAAGGACACCTTCAAGGCCCAGATCATCGTCCTCAACCACCCGACTGCAATAACCGTCGGCTACACCCCGGTCCTCCACGCGCACACCCTCCAGGTCGCCGTCAGGTTCGAGCAGCTCCTGGCCAAGCTCGATCCAAGGACCGGTAACGTCGTCGAGGAGAACCCGCAGTTCATCAAGACCGGTGACTCGGCCATCGTCGTTCTCAGGCCGACCAAGCCGATGGTCATCGAGCCGGTCAAGGAGATCCCGCAGATGGGCCGCTTCGCCATCCGTGACATGGGCCAGACCGTCGCTGCCGGTATGGTCATATCCATCCAGAAGGCCGAGTGATTTCTCCGGCCTTTCCTTTAATCCTTGAAAGTAGGAGGGACGGAAATGCAGAAGGCGAGGATTAAACTGGCTAGCACCAACATTAGAGCCCTCAACCAGGTCACCGACCAGATCAGGCAGATCGCGGAGAGGACCGGCGTTAGGATGAGCGGCCCGATACCACTCCCGACCAAGAGGATAAGGATCACCACCCGGAAGAGCCCGGACGGAGAGGGAACCGCCACCTTCGACAGGTTCGAGCTCCGCGTTCACAAGAGGCTCGTCGACATTGAAGCGGATGAAAGGGCCATGCGCCAGATCATGCGCATCCGCGTTCCCGAGGATGTCACAATCGAGATCGAGCTCATCTCCTGATTCTCCCTTTATGCGCCGGGGTAGCCTAGCCTGGGAAGGCGCGGGCCTGGAGAGTCCGTGGGCGTTAGCCCGCCAGGGTTCAAATCCCTGCCCCGGCGCCACAGAAACTTTGCACAAGCAAAGTTTCATCAAAAAGCTCTGACTGTTTAATGGGGTTAGTGTTTAAGGGCCGTACACCCTAAAACTGACAATTTTAGAAATGGTTCTCGGAAGCTAGGAATTATCCAAGCTTTATAATCGTGTGCACGGCGCGTTCTCATGCTCTTTGAGGGTAAAGGATTTTTGGTCAAGTTTTGCGCAAGCAAAGGTTGCTGGATGGCGGAATATTAAGTACTGCTCATGATGGCATCTGGCTTTGTCAATCATTAAGGGCCAAATAGAAGAGAAAAGAAAGAAAAATTAAATCCCCGCGCCGATGTCCTCCGCGATGTCCGGGAGGTCGAGGGCAACGAGCTTGGCCTTTGTCGGGATACCGTCCCTGCTCCAGCCACGGGCCTGGTAGTATTCATCCAACATCCTGTCGAGCTCCCACGGCGGGACGTGGAGGCCCTTACTCGGTCCCTCCGGTATCGGCTCCCACATTATTCTGTAGGGCAGGTTGTCGTCCTTCCTGGTGAAGCCCTCACGGACGTTGAAAGCCCTGGCGACGTTCATTATCCTCTCGCCGATAACCATCAGTTCTGCTTCCCCAATGTTCATGCCAGTAACTGCCTCGACCAGCGGCGGGAAGCCCTCGAGGTAGTACATATGCCTGGAGAACTTGCACGTTCCAGTTGCATCGTAGATCGCCATGAGATTCTCGTGGAAGGCTATCTCGAACCCCTTGTTCTCGCCCTTCGTCCTGTCAACGCCCTCGAACTTCCACCACTTGCCAACTAGCTCGGTTCCGTAGGCGCCGCTGGTGAGGTGGTCGGCACCGCGAACGTTGACCGCAAACGCCAACGCCATTCCCTTTATGCCGCGGACGTCGTACGCTGGAGGCTCCATGCCCTTGACGTGGAGGGCGAACTTTTCGCTTCCCCTACCGAGTCTTTCGCTGGCCCTCTTGACACCATCCGCCAAAAGCTTTCCGAGGTTGCCCTCGCGGTAGGCCATCTTCTTTAGGGCCTCAACCGCTGCATCGCCGTTGCCGAAGGTCAGCTCAAGGCCGTCCGTATCTTCCTTCGTGAGAAGTCCCCTCTCGTAGGCCTCCATTGCCCAGGCTATGGTTACACCGGCCGAGATTGTGTCGAGACCCAGCTGGTCGGCAAGGTAGTTGAGGTAAGCCACTGTCTCGAAGTCGTCAACCTCGATGACTCCTCCGAAGGAGTAGAGCGTCTCGTACTCGGGACCGTCGGTCATGAAGGTGCCCCACTTCTTGCTCTCAACCTTTATGTATTGACTGCAGGGCTTGTTACAGAGAGGGCATGGCCGCCTACCCACGCGATACCTGGGTGCCCAGAAGTAGGGATCGAGTTCGATGTGTTCCCGTCCCTCTTTTTTGGCCCTCTCGTAGGCCTTCTTGAAGAAGCCCATCTGCCAGTTTCTGACCGGGAAGGTACCTCTTTCCCTGTTCATCCAGTCGAGGAACTCGCCGCTCCCGTACTCCATGTCCGCTTTAGTTGCCGGGTGGTTCTTGAAGACCAGCGCCCACTCCTTGATAAGCTCGCGGAGCTTCTCCGGATTGGCTATCGGCACCTTCTTGCTTCCCCTGACGAGGATCCCCTTGAGCTTCTTGCTTCCGAGAACCGCTCCCGGACCTCCTCTGCCGGCCTGCCTCTCGTCCGTGTCTATCATGGCGATCAGGTTGAGGTTCTCTCCGGCGGGGCCTATGAAGGCGGTGGCAAAACCCGGGTACTCCCCTTTAGCTTTGGCCCTCGCCTCGCCAGTGGTGAGGCCCCAGTAACCGTCCGCCGGGACGATCCTGACATCATCGTCCTCTATAACGAGAAGAACGGGCTCCTCACTTCTACCCTCAATGATGAGCATGTCGTAGCCGGCCTTCTTGAGCTCTTCCCCCATCTTCGCGCCCGACATTGCCCTTCCGTAGCCACCGGTGAGCGGGCTCTTGAAATTGAAGGCCGTCTTTGAGCCGGTCCCGATGCCGGTTCCGACGAAGAGTCCCGGCGTGATGATCATCTTGTTCTCCTCTCCGAGCGGGTCAGCCCCGGCCGGAACCTCGTCGTAGAGAACCCTCGTTCCAAAACCGACGCCGCCTAGGTACTTTCTTGGGAAGTACTCGGGCAAGGGCTCAACCCTGACATCTTTGGTCGTCAGGTTGACCCTCAGAATCCTGCCCCAGTAACCGCCTTTCGCCTCCATATCAGAATCACCTCGAAGGATTTTCGGCTCCGGGGATATAAGGTCTTCGCAAAAGGGAATGTTTCACAAAACGCATATAGTTAAGCCCACTCGTTAACTACCTGCGAATCCGGACTCCGCGAGGATCCAAAAGTTTTATCTGAATGACTCAAAAATCTCCCCAGGTGGAGAGATTGAATAACGTGATCAGGGCATGCAGGACCTGCAGATGGTTCGGCTCGATAGACTCAGGCCTTCCCGCCCACGGGCTGTGCAGAAAGCACATGAAAACGGTGCACATGAACTTCGTCTGCGACGACTGGGAGCCCCTCTGGGGGGAGAGGGAATAGGGGCTTCCGGATTGCTTTTTACTTCTTGAACACCCGCACATCCACAACGACGTGCCAGACACCGGGAGCGTAGCGCTTTATGATCCTCTCCTCCAGCTTCTCCGCGTCATAGCCGTGCTCCCTCGCTATCCTCCTGAAGGTCTCGAAGGGTTCCCCGGGCATAAGCCTCTCTGGAACCGTGTTGTGATAGTGAATTATCGCCTCGTCCTTCGCTATCTGCAGCGCTTTTGGTATGAACTCGTGGGTTGTTACGACGTAACCCATCAGAACCCTGTCGGCAATGTTCTCACCGGGAAAGTCGCGGTTGTCAATGTTGTAGGCGGTCATCCTGTCCTGAACCCCGTTCAGCTCGATGTTCTCAACCAGAAAGCGGAAAGTGTAGGGGCTTTTCTCTATCGCAATGACCCTCGCTCCACCGTGGACGGCCATCGGCAGACTGAGGTGTCCGATTCCGGCGAACATATCAACAACCAGCTCTCCCGGCATAGCTACCTTCGCCATCCTCACGCGCTCCTTGACGTTGGCAGGAGAAAACATTATCCGCGCGACGTCGAGCTTGTATCTGATCCCGTTTTCCACATGAACCGTTACCGTATCGCCGCCGTAGAGCACCTCGTAGTTCGTCTCGCGGAACTCGCCGGAGATGCGGCCCTTTCTGAGAACGGTTTTAACGCCGAGAACCTCCGCGTAGATCCGGGCTATCCTTTCTCTGTAAGGCTCGAGCTCCGGCCTGAGCGGAAGGATGAGAACGTCCCCTATCCGGACCCAGTGCTTTGGGAGAAGTTCGACTAACTCCCCCGGAAGCTCGCGGGAGAGGATTTCCCTTATGCGGGGTTTGATGAGCTGGGTTCCCCTTTTCCCTGACATCGGCTTTATTCTGATCTGGAACCTTAAAAGCGTTCCTCCCGTCGTTTCGTCAAAAAGCGAGGAGAAAGCCTTAAAAACTGAAAGGCCGAAGTTAAGGCGAGAAAGCCTGGAGGCTGATGAAGGGTATGGATGAAGAACCTCCAAGTAGTTGGTTCTCCCGCCTGTTTAAACCACGTGAAAAACCCGCACTTCTTGAACAGAAGCTCAGCAGGGAGGCCTACGAGGACTACAGGGCGCTTTTGATGAAGGCAAGGCCCGAAGTAAAGGGCTCGAAGCTCACTGTCCGGCTCTCCGACGGCACGGTAGAGCTCGATGAGGGCGTTCTGAAGGTCAGGGCAAAGAACCGGATGATCGCTGAGAAGATCCTGAGAAACCTGCACCATTACGAGCAGCCTCCAAGCCTCTGGCCGGCCTACGGACTGAGCTACTCGCTCAGGAGGAAGAGGCGGACAATTTTTTAATCCCCTTTTCCCTTCACTTCTCTCCCAAAGATTTAAATGTCCGGTTGGGCTTAACTCTCCAGGCGGATGACGACCCTTGCCCAGTCTGATCGGTGATGACGTCGGTATTAGCTGACGCAGGGGCGGCGAGGTTCGCGGGCCGATGACCCGCCCCGCTCCTGGAGGGAAGGCTATGAACGGCAACGGGAGCGATGAAGGGGAACTGCTGGAGTTCTACGCGAGCGAGGCCTTAACCTGTCCCCGGAGGATATACTTCCGTTTAAAGGGTTATCCGGAGAGGTGGCCTGAGTTCGTGAAGGTGAGGTTAAACCAGGGCATCAACACCCACAACGTCCTCGGTGAGATTCTGAAGAAGCGCTTCGGCTTCGAGCTTGAGAAACACCTCGTTCTCAGGTCGAGAAAGCTGGGTTTCGAGATACACGGCAGGATTGATGCCATCGGTGACTTTCCCATCGAGATCAAGGGCAAAACCAGCATTCCGGGCAGGCCCTACGACTACCACATGGCGCAGCTGAACATCTACACCCGCTGGGCCGAGGCGGAATACGGCTACCTCTACTACATCAAGCTCCACGAGGAGCCGATGAAGGTCATAAGCAGGATAGACTTCTCCCGCTTTCCCATCGTGAAGGGGCCGAACTTCAGGGCCTTCGAGGTGCCCTACGACGACAGGCTCTTCAGGGAGACGCTAAGACACTTCTACCGCGTTAAAAAGGCCTACGAAAAGAACAAGCCACCGAAGGGCGAGTACTCTTACGCCTGCAGGTTCTGTCCCTACCGTTACCTGTGCTATCCGGACGAGGAGTGACTTTTGTGGCCGGCAACCGCAAAGGTTGGGGAGAACTTTGGGGTTGGTAACCACAAAGATCTTGGATATCTTTGCGGTTGGCAGCCACAAAGCTTAAGGCACTTTTGAGTAAAGATCTCCATGCAGGTCGAAGAACTGAAGCGGGTACTGGTTTCCCAAAGGGAGGAGAGGATGGAATTCATCGAGCGGGAGAGGATAATTCAGAGGGACACCGAGAAGAACGCAAAGTCAGCCATGGCTTCCCCAAACGTTCTGGCAATACTCGGAGTCAGACGTTCCGGCAAATCAGTTTTCTCTTGGAGTTTAGCCGGTGACAATGCCCTCTACGTGAACTTCTTCGACGAGAGACTCTCGGCTTTTCGTTCGGATGACTTTGGAGGCTTTTGAATGCGGCCCGCGAACTGTGGGGGAAACCTGAGATCGTTGTGCTCGACGAGGTTCAGGAGGTAAAAGGCTGGGAGAGGTTTGTCTCAAGGCTCAGACTCAACAAGCGGGTCGTGGTCACAGGTTCATCGTCCAGGCTCCTGTCAGGGGAGATGGCGACCTACCTCACGGGAAGGCACGTTGATCTGACGCTGTTCCCCTTCTCCTTCCGGGAGTTTCTGCGGTTCAAAGGAGTGGAGCTGTCGGAGAGCTGGGAGTACTTCGACAGAGAAGTCTCGCGGGTGAAGAGGGAGCTTGAGGAGTACCTTGAGATAGGGGGCTTCCCCGAGGCCGTTAGGTTCGGGAGGTTCTATCTGAGCCAGATCTACCGCGACCTGATTGAGCGGGACGTTATACTAAGGCACGGCGTAAAGCACGTGGATGCCCTCAGGGAGCTGGCACGTTATTTGATCTCCAACCATTCCAGCGAGTTCACGTATTCAAGGCTGGGTTCACTGGCGGGATTGAGGGACGTCCACACCGTTAGAGACTACGTCTCTTATCTTGAGGGGGCTTACCTTATTTTCCAGCTCAGGCGCTTTTCCTTCAAGCCAAAGGGACAACTGCTGTCCCCGAGAAAGGTTTATCCCACCGATACGGGAATAGCCAAAACCCTCACCCTGAAAGCACATCCGGAGAAAGGAAAGCCTATGGAGCTGGCGGTTTTCCTGGAAATCAAACGCGCGCTCAGTTATTCCTTTATCC
>NZ_JALUYR010000022.1 GCF_027012695.1 Thermococcus sp. | reverse complement strand
ATCCTCGGGAGGGCCTCGAGTCTCTGGGGGTCCCTGCGTCGTGCTCGTGCTTGAGCTCGTTATACATCCGGCTCCAAAGATGGCCAGGAAGAGCAGGGCCATCAGCAGGAAACCTACCTTTCTCATCCGCCCTCACCCCGGAGCTCGATTATAATCTCCTCCAACATGGCCTTGAACTCCTCCCTGTCCAGGTCGTACTTGTACTCAATCTCAACGAGCTTCTCGTCCGGGGTTGCCTCTATTCCCTTCTCCTTCAGCTTTTCTATCAGCGCGTCCGTTGAAACGTTGAACTCCTCCGCGAGCTCCTGGACGGTGTAGTACTTCATCATCGTGCCCGTTATGTAGACCGTTGAGTTAGTTGATTCCTCATAGTAGTAGTACGTCTCATGGGTCTCTTCCTCTCCCGCATAAGCTGAAAACGCCTGGAACCCAACTGCTATAAGCAGTATTGGAATTATCAGGCCAGCCACCACCTTTACCTTTGAGCTCTTAAAGGCGGACTTCAGCATTACGAGCATACTCCTGAATCCCACCACCAGGTGAACCCCCACGAGGCCAATCATGATGAAGCCTAGATAAGTGTGAAGGTTGGTGAGAGCCTCCTTGTCCATGCCAAGGAAGGTCCATCCTATGCTCTCGGCTATCCTGCCGCTGGGCGCTAAATACAGGCCTATTCCAGTTACGGCTATTCCAACAAAGACTATCAGGAGGAGCAGGTCAACAACTCCCCTTAGGAGTGCTGAGGCCCTCATGCTTTCACCTCCGGCGGACATTTCCCTATGCAGAGCATGTTCTTCACCTCATCAGTGCGTATATTATGAGCCCGATTACGATGAAGGGCAGGAGCAGGAAAGCCAATTTGGCAAATATTATCAGCAGAGCAAAGGGCAAAAACAACCAACCAAAGCCGAAGCCCCTTCTCCCGTGCATCGGCCCCATTACAGGCCCGAATCCTCTCGGCATTTTCACCACCAATCAAGACTTGACTTCTTTTCTCAATGAAAAAAAGAAGGAAAGGTTCAGATGAC
>NZ_JALUYR010000021.1 GCF_027012695.1 Thermococcus sp. | reverse complement strand
TCGAGCACTTACGCAAAGAGGTGGGTCCTTACATAGAGAACATAGCCGTGGCGGGGAGCCTGCGGCGTATGAAGGAGACCGTTCGGGACTTCGACATCCTTGTTTCCGCCCCCAAGGAGCACTGGCAGAAGATTCACGATGCCTTTGTCCGCTTTCCCGATATAGAGGACGTTCAGCTCCACGGGCAGACCAAGTCGACCATCCTCTTAAAGGACCACCACCGCCAGTGCGACCTCAGAACCGTGGAGCCCGATAGCTGGGGGGCGGCGCTCCAGTACTTCACCGGCTCCAAGCACCACAACATCCGCGTTAGAGAGATAGCCAAAGAGAAGGGGCTGAAGATTAACGAGTACGGCGTATTCGACGCCCAAACGGGCGAGAGGGTGGCTGGTCGAACGGAGGAGGAGGTCTATGCGGTCTTGGGTATGCAGTATATCCCCCCCGAAATCAGGGAAAACAGCGGGGAGATAGAGGCTGCTCTGGAGCACCGTATCCCCAAGCTGGTAGGCTACGAAGAGCTTTTGGGCGACCTCCACATGCACAGCAACTGGAGCGACGGGATGAACACCATCGAGGAGATGGTAAAAGCCTGCATAGAGCGCGGCTACGAGTATATGGCTATATCGGACCACTCCCAGAGCGCGAGGGTGGCAAACGGTCTTACCCCCGAGCGTTTTAGGGAGCAGAAAAAGGAGATAGAGCGTTTGCGCAAGCTCTACGGCGACAGGATAAAGATACTCTGGTCGGCGGAGGTCGATATCCTGCCCGACGGGTCGCTCGATCTTCCCGATGAGCTGTTAAAGGAATTCGATTTCGTCACCGCCTCCATCCACAGCCGTTTCAACCGAGACAACACCGAGCGGATTATAAAGGCTATGGAGAACCCCTATGTGAACCTGATAGGGCACCCCTTTGGCAAGCAGTACGGCTACAGGGAGGGCTATCCGCTCGATTTCGAAAGGGTCCTCGAAAAGGCAAAAGAGACTGGCACCGCTCTGGAGATAAACTCCCAGCGGGAGGACCTCGACAGCCGCCACATACGGCAGG
>NZ_JALUYR010000020.1 GCF_027012695.1 Thermococcus sp. | reverse complement strand
GCCGGTGGAGGAGACCCGCCCGGAACCAACGCCAGGAAGTTCGCCGAGATAATAGCCGGCGCGGTTCTTGCTGGGGAGCTCTCGCTCCTCGCGGCCATAGCAGCTAAACACCTCGCGAAGGCACACAAGGAGCTGGGGCGTTAAAACGTTATCCTCTCTAGTTCTCCCTTCTTTTCGGCCTTTTTCAGCATCTGACTCCAGGTTTTGGAGGGCATCACGTTTATCAGTTTACCCTTCTGCCCCCTGGGGCCGAAGAGGTACTCGACGATCGAGAAGAGGGCCCCGAGGATTATCGCACCCCACAGACCGAGGCTGAAGTAATCGCTGAGGGCCGCGATTACAATGGCGAGTATTCCGCCGAGGAGGAACCTCCAGGGGTTGCCTTTCCTGAGCTTTGATTCCGTGATTTTATCTAGTTCGTCCTTAGCGAGGAGGGAGAAGAACTCCCCGGCCTGCTTCGGATGGAACACGTAGACCTTGGGTGTCATTTCATTCACTACGATGATCCTCTTCTCCAAAGGCTGGATGAAGACGTACCTGGAACCGTCCCTCACGTCGAGTATAAGGAGGCTTGTTCCACCTCTAATTCCCTCTGACAGCGTTAAGAAGCTTGCAACGTCGGGGTTCTTGAACTCGAGAGCGGAGGGGAACACTTCCCTAACCTTCTCGAGGGGGATGTCCTTTGGAGCGTAGTAGAAAACGATGACCGGCTGAAAGACATCCAGGAGGGACATGCTTACCATTACGATTCCAAAAATTAAAAGTTTTTTGGCATTGTAGATGGAAATTCCTGGCAGGAAGAGCCGGATGTCTCTAATAACATTCGATTCTTGGTCCCTTAAAACGGGCAAAGGGGGATTTGCGGCCTCCCCTCTTATCACATGGGACACGCCGTAGACTTTAAAAAGTCACACGCTAGTTGACTTACAGGGATGATGAGCAATTTCCCTCACTCTGAAATGTGATGAGGAGCCGATGCTCTGACCGTAGAAAAGAGAAAGGGACTCAGCCCGCTATTTCCTGGATTTTCTTCCTCACGAGCTGGTTCACGAGCTT
>NZ_JALUYR010000019.1 GCF_027012695.1 Thermococcus sp. | reverse complement strand
CAGAAGGCCCACTGAAAAGGCAATAGAGCGCTGTATCAAAGGAGAGCTCTGTCTCGAGGGAAACGGCGAAAGAAGGCCCGTAACGTGGGCGGATGTCCATCTCTGGCTTCAAGACAAAAACAAAATTACTCAACTTCAATCGGGGTTAGTTGGAAAGCTGGCAAGAGAGTTTAAAGAGGGGGTAGATGCACTCTACAAACAGTTGAAGGGGCTGTTTGAGGAACTCGGCCCCAACAGTGAGGTCTTTTACGTGGAAAACCTCCTGAGTATGAAAGCCCTCACCAAGCTCTACGGTACGGACGAGAATGACGAACGTCTTAGTGGAGTGAACCTGGAGGGCATAAGAGACGCCGTGAAGAAACTGGCCGGACTAATCGGCGAGCCGCCAAAGTACTACGCCATCCTCAAGATGGACGGCGACCACATGGGCAAAGTTATAAGCGGAGCCAAAGCTGTCAAACCCCTCAGTGAATACGCCCTCGGAAACGCTCCAGCTATTCCGAGGCCCGTTACACCCCCGATACACATAGCAATAACCCGTTCCCTCAGCAGGTTCGCCGTTGAGAAGGTGCCGAAGGAGAGCAGGGGTAAGAACGCCGAGCTCCTCTACGCGGGTGGAGACGATGTTTTCGCGCTTGCTCCAACTGATAGGACTATTGAGCTTGCCTATAACCTTCAGAACCACTTCAGAACCGACTGGGATGGATATGAACCCCTTCAGGGCCACACAAGGAGCATGAGTGCCGGTTTGCTCGTAACTTACTACAAGGAGCCCCTCTACAGCGCCGTCAGGAGGGTTAACGAGCTGGAACACCTGGCGAAGGAAAGCGGAAGGAACGCTTTGGCAATAGGCTACCTCAAGCACAGCGGTAGTTACTACAGGATTGTCGTCAACTGGAGGCTCTTCGAGGGTCTAAAGGGAAAGGGATGCGAAGAGGACAATGAAAATCATGCGGAAGAACTCCCGCCGCTTCAATCCCTCCTGAAGGAGCTGAGGAAGGATGAGAAGGGACTGAGTAACAGGATAATCTACGAGATTGGGGAGGGTGTGAACACCTGGCCCAACGACGCGGGGGCGATTCTCTACCTTCTCAGGTACGAGCTGATGAGGCACTCCAACTACGGTGAGAATGAAAAGGAGCGGGAGGTGTTCAACAGGTTCGCCGAGTTCCTGTGGATTGCAAGGCATGTAAGGGTAAAGGTGGATGAAAGGGAGATTAAAGAACTCGGCATGGATCCGGGCAAAAAGGCTCTCCGGATGCTCACCAGGAGGCTCAACGAGGCAGTAAACAGGGTGATAGCTGACGACCCCGAGAGGGAAGGGCCCGACGAGACCTTTGAGGACTTAAAAGGGGAACTCCAGAATTTGGAGGAAAGCCTAACGAGGGGAGGTTTCTGGTTCGGACGTCTGGAGAAGGAGCTTTCATCGGCCGGAGTAAGCAAAGACCTGGCCAGAGAAATTGCCGCTCTTGTTCTCAGGAAACAACTGCGGGGAGCT
This sequence comes from Thermococcus sp., assembly GCF_027012695.1. Classification (GTDB taxonomy): domain Archaea; phylum Methanobacteriota_B; class Thermococci; order Thermococcales; family Thermococcaceae; genus Thermococcus. The sequence goes on along the minus strand of NZ_JALUYR010000019.1, from coordinate 2,808 downwards.
GCCTATCTCCTCAAGGTCCTCCTCGAAATGGGGGTGGGAGCATGATGAAAATTTCCCCCTACGACATCCTCTTCTTCAGGGAGAGCAGGGACTTCTCGGCCGGAGAGAACCACGTCGCCGAGAGCATCGAGCCGTTACCCCACACGATAGCCGGAGCAATAATGGGGGCGATTTACGAAAAAGGCAAGCTTGACCTTCTGAACCTCAGGAGAACCAACAGCGGAGTTGAGAAAATCCCCGATCCCAGGAACTGGGAGCCGAAATTTTCCATCCTCGGGACGTTCTTTGGCTTCGAGAGGACCAACGATGAAGGCGAAACAAGGCCGCTCTTTCCTCTTCCCATGGACCTCGTTGAAGTCGAAGGTAGAATTGCTCCCCTCAGGGCTCATCCCCTTTCGGATGGCAGGGTGGGTGTGGTTGCGGAGGTTAAAGGGAAAAAGGTTCTCCACTTTGGGCCAAGGAGGGCTTTTATACCCGCTGAGGCCCTCGAGAGGTACCTGTCGGGAGATCTTAATGACGGCCCTCATGTCGAGGCCAACATACGAGAAGTTAAGGACGTTTATGAGAGGGAAACCAGAATCGGCATCGGGCTCAACGAGAAGAGGACCGCCCAGGAGGGGCTCCTCTACAGGATATCGGCCCTGAGACTTCAGGAGGAGAGGGAAAAAGAAGTCCTGGAAGAAACAGTAATCACCGTCTATTTTGAGCCCGGCGATGAGAAGGTCATCGAGGATACAATAGGTGAGAAGGGCCTCCTGAAACTCGGAGGCGAGTCGAGGTTTGCTGGCTTTGAATTCAAGGCGGGGAGTTTTCCGCTGAAAGCCGGTGGAGACGTTAAAGCAGACGAGAAGTTCAAACTCTATGTCGCGACGCCCCTGATAGTCAAGGGCAGCAGCGTGAGGGCCTTCATCGAAGAAGAACTCAAAGGCAAGGCCCGCGTTGTCAAGGTCTTCACGGACAGACTGATTCACGTAACGGGCTGGGACGCCGTTAAAAAGATGCCGAAACCGACCTACTACGCCCTCCCGCCAGGAACTGTTATATGGCTTGATGCCGAGAAGGATCTATCAATACCTCCTAAGCTTGGAAGGATGACATGGGCAGGTTATGGCCTTGTTCTCGTAGGGGGAGGCTGGTGATGGGGGTTTATCACGTTTCGGGTCTGGGGACGAGTCCGGGAGCCCTGACAATGCCCTTGTCAATAGTGTACATACTCCAAGCGGCGGCGCAGCTCGGCAACCCCAGTGCAGAAGCGTTTTTTGCCGGATCCGGCGAGATGGAGGGGAAGGGAAGCTACGAAAAGATAGCAGGTTTGCCCGAACACATAATAGCCTTCGATTCACCCGAGGTAATACACGGGAGGATGCCGTTAAGGTACGAATCAAGATGGTTCAGGATGAGAGGATCGAAGCAAGAACCCATAGAAAGACCCGTTGTGCGTTATCTGGAGAAACTCGTTCGCTATCTCAACGACGAGTTCGATGTGTGTTTAACTCTCTCAACAGAGAATAAGTTGTTTCTGGTTGAAACCGACTATCAGGACTTTGAAGATTCCTTTGAGAAGATGGGAATAACCCTCGAAGGACTGAGAAGGAAAGAGGTCTGGCTTAACCTCATAGGAGGTACCAACCAGATGAACCTTGCGCTCTTGCTTTCAGGATCCTTCACCGCCATCCCAAGTAGATACTACTATGTGTTCCAGAACACATTGGCACTTGAACCCTCCTGGATACCAAAACCCAACAAAAATAACATAAATACAATCGTAAAGGATGTTATGGATAGATGGTACGATCTTCCACCCCTTGACATGGGGCTGGGGAGTATCATCAGGGAGCTCTACGATAAGTTCAGCAAGGAAGGAAGGGACTTTATCTCAAAAAACGAGCTTGCTCAGATACTCAAACACAAGAATCCAAACTACAGCGACGAGTTTATCCCAAAACTGATAAGGGCCAGGTACCTCGTCAGCGTTGATTCCAACACCTTTACGAGGGGTGACATGCTGGACAGAGTGCTCGCGATGTTCGGTAAAATTGTCCAATCCAACGTTCGCAATCCCTCAGACTGGCAAAAGTGGGCGAAGGAACAGGGTATACTAAAGGAGGTGCCCTTTAATGAAGTTTCTTGTTAGGGAGTTTGGGGAATTCACGCTTGTTTCCTTTGACACGGAGGGCCCAATAAGGCCGGGGGTTCTTAAAACGTTAAAACCCCCTGCGGTAAATGGCAGAAAAGGAGTTATCCTGAGTGGAAGGGGACCTATATGGCTCTACGCCTTTCTTGTCCATTACTACCACCCCACCGTTTGGGTGGCAACCTACGACCCAAGGCTTGGGGGGGCAGTTGTTGTGGAATCTCACGTGCCCGGAGTAACGCCGGGGGATGTAATCCCGCTGAGCACTGAGGAGGTGGTTTGATGTACTCGAAGAAACTCGTTTTGGGAATCTACACTATATCGCCCGTGCACGCGGGCAGTGGTTCAGAGACCAGCGTCATAGACCTTCCGATACAGAGGGAGAAGCACACTGGCTTTCCCGTGATATGGGGCCAGAGCCTCAAGGGCGTTCTGAGGCATGCCTTCGAAGACGGTGGCATGGACCTGGAAGTTATATACTCTATCTTCGGCCCGGACGTTGATGAACTAAGAAAAAACGCCTATGCAGGGGCGATAAGCGTCGGCGACGCTAAGATACTCCTCTTCCCTGTCAGGAGTGCTAAAGGTGTCTTCGCCTACGTAACCAGTCCACTCGTTCTCGAGAGGTTCAAGAGGGACATGGAGCTAGCAGGCAAGGAGGTGAACTTTGATGT
>NZ_JALUYR010000018.1 GCF_027012695.1 Thermococcus sp. | reverse complement strand
TTTCCAACACGCTTTTGGTTGCGCTGTGGCGGTACTTTTCGAGGATATCGTTGATAGCGGCATCCTTTTCTATGTAGAGGTCCTTTTCCGGTATATAGGCTTCGGGGCGGTAGTAGTCGTAGTAGGAAACAAAATACTCTACGGCGTTATCGGGAAAGAGCTCTTTGAACTCCCGGTATAGCTGCGCTGCCAGTATTTTGTTGTGCACCATTACCAAGGTGGGACGGCCCCATTTTGCTATGACGTTGGCTAAAGTAAAGGTATTGTGGACAAAAAGCCCCCCAAAACCGGCTAAAAAGGTTTCGTTTTCCTCGACCGATAAATCGTAAACAAAACCCCTATAAGGAATTTCTCTTATCTCTTTTATTTCTACCCAACGCAGTTTAGAAAACTTTTCCAGATTTTCCGCTTGGAGGTTAGAAACTATTTCTTTAAAGGTTGCTACGGATGGAAACCGTTTACCTAATTCTATAGAGCTAATAGTTTGCCTGGATAACCTTCCACTAATTTCCTTCTGGGTTTTCCCTTGTAACTTTCTTAAAGATTTAATTTTATCTCCTATATAAGGGATTACATCAAAATTTGTATTTCTCTTTTTTTTCGCTAAGACCAAAGCCTTTTTCGCTTTATATTTTTCATTAAAACCTATATTAGCTAAATATTTTTCAATGTTTTCCCCATAAATCCGTAACTGGTAGTAATAATCACCTCTATGTTGGCTATTAGTAGCCCTTTTAAAAACTTTAGAAACTCTTGTATAAATTCCTAATGTTAGTAGGGCATATAGCAAATCCTCTATAATTTTTTTTCCCTTTAAAGTTAAATTTATCGAAACTTTTTCTACCCCTCCGTCCCCATCGAAAATGGCTTTTAATAACCACCCCAATTGTTCCTTTGACAAATTCAACCAAAAGGGTGGTAAGTGTTTTTCCAAAGAGTTTTTACCGCACAATTCTTCAATAAACTTGGCAAAAGTTTTCCCATATATCACGATATCTTTTTCGTTTCGGTAGGACAGTTTCAATTTATACCTTTCGGCAATTCTTTTAAGAAGATTTTGA
>NZ_JALUYR010000017.1 GCF_027012695.1 Thermococcus sp. | reverse complement strand
TCCCGATGAAAAAGCCCCTGCCCCTCTCGTCGGAGGTTTCACCCGCTATGAAAGCACCGCTCTTATCGGGCAGAATCGAGTAAAGGGCCTCGTTGCCGAGGATTTTTAGCTTTCTCTCCCATAGGACTTTGAGGTTCGCGTCAAGCCTCGCTACGTAGCCCTTCCATCCCTCGCCCCCGTCCGGTGTTGCCCTTCCTTCAGCGGCACCACCGATGAGGTAGCCGTCCTCGAGCTTTGCCACGCTGTGGCCTTCCCAGTCGTTTTTGCCCGAGAGGAACTTCAGCCCTTTTATCTCTTCACCGTCAATCCTCGCGAGCATGATTTTGTAGGCCTTCCCGTCGTGGACGCTCCCGACGAGCAGGTCGCCGGCGAGTGCAACCGGAACCGTCTCAACGCCGAAGGAGTGGGTTCTCATTCGAAGTCCCCCGTGACACTCTCATGGTTATTTTGAGGAATCGCGGAAAAGGTTTTAAGATTTTTGCGGGTAGTGGTAAACGGGTGATACGAACGAGAAGAAAAAGCCACGTTGTGGTCTTGGTGGTTACGTTCATCGTTCTGCTCTTCTCTTCATACGCCCTGTGGAGCTGCCGAAAAGGTGAGGAGAGCCTGCTAACGTCTGTTTACCTCTATGGCTTGAAGGACGCCAGAGGACTCTCCGACGTCGGCGGAACCTTTGAGTACCTCCTTCGCGAGAACGCTTCTGATGACCTCGTGGTTTTCTATGCCCGTGCATACTCCATCAGGGCCGAGCACCTTGAAGACACTTTCGGCCTCCTCCAGGCGTACAAGAATGACGAGAGATTTCAGCTAATGTTCTCGGCTATGTCTAACTGCCATTTGTTTTTTCAAGCAGTCAGCTTCAGCAACTCCACGAGGAGGAAAGTTCTCATCGAGAAGAACCTTGAAACGCTCAAGGAGCTCGACAATCTTATAGGAGAGGTAACAAAATATCAGAATCCGGACGATCTACCTCCGAAACTTGTCGAGAAGATTTTCCAGACCTCTGAGAAGCTGGAGGTGCAGTAATGAGGGTCGCGTTAATTCCGATGGGGGTTAAGACTGGAGACTTCAGCGCCAACTGGGCCGAGTTCGAGAGGCGCTTCAGCGGGGCTCTGACGTATAATCCCGACTTCGTAGTGTTTCCCGAATACTGCCTCACCGGTTTCGAGGAGAGGGACTTTTCTGGAGCGGGGCTTTACGATGAGATAGTCGAACGGGTGAGCAGACTCGCTAAGGAAAACGGTGTTTACGTCGTCTTTGGCCTCCTTGAGCCGTACAAAAACTGCGTTTACAACTCCGCGCTTTTAATCGGCAGAAACAGAGAGGTTCTCCTAAAGCACCGCAAGTTTCAGGAACCTTACGAGTTCTGCACGGGCAACACAGTCAGGACGGCGAAAACGGAGTTCGGGAAGGTCGCGGTAATCATCTGCGGCGACCTCTACAACAAGCGCATCCTCAAGTGGGTGAGGCGGAAAAGGCCAGCTTATCTCTTCGTGCCGATGGAGTACTCGCCGGACTACGGCCAGCCAAACGAGGAGGACGTTGGGGCGATGGCGGAGAGGGTTAAGCTCCTCGGAGTAAGGGCCTTCATCGTGAACAGCTATCCGCCGGGCGGAGCCTGGGTTTTCGACGAAAACGGAACCCTTCTTGCCTCAACAGATGGTGAGAAAACCCTGGTCTGGGAGCAACCTTAAATTACCCGCGCATCAAGGATTCAGGGGATAAGAATGTGGCCCTCGGCAAGGTTCGTAGATGAGAACGTTGCCTTCTCAAGGATGCCGACGGAAGGAGAGCTTGATGCGGTGGCCAGGGAGTTTAAAGCCGTCGTTGTTCTCGTCGAGGATTACGAGCTTCCCTACCCCCTCGAAGAGTGGGAGGAGAGGGGAGTTGAGGCCCTCCACAGCCCAATACCCGATTTTGGGGCACCCTCTTTTTCTCAGCTCCTCGGAATCCTCCGCTGGATTGAAAAACGGGTCTGGGACGGGAAAAAGGTCCTGATCCACTGCTTTGGGGGCCTTGGCAGGAGCGGGACGGTGGCAGTTGCCTGGCTCATGTACTCGAAGGGGATTCCGCTCAGGGAAGCTCTGAGAAGGGTCCGCTCTGTAAGGCCCGGGGCGGTGGAGAGCGATGAGCAGATAGCTGTTCTGAAGGTTCTCGAGGAATTCCTTGGAATTGGATAAACGACGAAATGCGAACCTATTACTTGTCTCTTTTTGCCGGATAGTCGGGATACTTTGGGACAGGTTTATTTAGGAGAACTCCAACTTGGGCCGGCGATGGCAATGGTCGGAACTACAGCTTCATCCGGATTGGAAGCCCTTGAGATCCTAAATCCCAACTGGGTGAGCCACTGCCATCATCACCTCTTCTAAGCAGGATGTCCATTCCGTCATAATCCAGCAGGGGGTGTTCTCTTGAGACGTTCCATAGAGGACTATCTCAGGTTAGCGGAGATTGGGAACCGTCTGAGGGGTGTTTTCGAACTCTGGGGCTACCGCGAGGTGACTTTTCCGGCAATAGAGGAGTACTCGCCGGAAATAAGGAAGGGAACCAAGCTGGCCTACGACAACAGATTCCACCTCATAAACCCCGATCCGACGTCGAGGATAATGAGGGCCTTCTCCGACGAGTCCATAAGGCTGTTCTACATAACAGAGGTTCTGAACGGCTCAACGAGGGGGGAATGGCAGGCCGGGATCGAGATGATAGGATTTCCGGAAGGAAGTCTCGTGGAACCGATAGTTGTGGCGATAACGGCGCTGGAGGCCCTCGGTGTTGATGAGTTCTACATAGACATCGGCAGCCTCGAGGTGTGGAGGAGAGCCACAGAGGAAATTAAGGAATTCAGGGACGTTGTTTTCAGTGCACTCATTAAGAGGAACTTTGAGCCGATAGACCGGCTTCCCATCCCTGAAGAGAAGAAGGAGGAACTCTGGCGCCTCTTTAACTTCCGAGGAAGGAAGAGCGGTTTTGAGAAACTCGACCTGCTTTTGGAGATAGTGGACGATGAAAGGGTCTTCATAGACCTCGGAACGGTCAGGCCGCTGCCCTACTACACGGACATCATCTTCGAAATATACTCCCCTAAGGTTGGAAAGCCGATAGGCGGCGGTGGGGAATACTCGGTCGGTGAAAAACCTGCTGCCGGTTTCTATCTTGATATGGTGGCCCTTTCAAGGCTCTACACTGGAAAGACGAGGGGGAGAACAAGGCTTTCTTCGAAGGATCCGGTGAGTGCATACAGGGAAGCTAAGAGGCTCGTAAAACTCGGAATCCCCGTGGAGGTGGAAAGATGAGGTTCGTTCTTCCAAAGGGGCGTCTCCTCAAAGGTTCCCTTGAAGTCCTTAGAAAAGCCGGTTACGATGTCCAAAAGCCCGGCAAGAGACGGCTCATTGAGAGGTTCAACGGCAATGAAGTTTTAGTCGCGAGGGCTTTCGATGTCCCTGTTTACGTTGAACACGGGGTTGACCTCGGTATTTCGGGAAGCGACGTTGTTGAAGAACGGAAAAGCGACGTTTTCGTCCCGCTGGAGCTTCCATTCGGAAAGTGCCGTCTCAGTCTCGCAATGCCCCGGGAAAGGGTGGTCTCACCGGAAGAGATGGACGGCTATAGGGTTGCCACCAAATACGAGAGAATAACGAGGGAGTACTTCTCAAGGCTGGGAGTTGATGTGGAAATCCTGAAGCTCAGCGGGAGCGTGGAGCTGGCTCCGAAGGTCGGCATAGCCGATGCAATCGTTGATATAGTGGAAACCGGGGAAACACTGAGGGCGAACGGCCTCGTTGAAGTTGAGAAGGTCATGGACGTTTCGGCCCAGCTCCTCGTCAACAGAATTTCTCAGAAAACCAAGTTTGAGGAGATAAACGAGCTCGTTTTTTCGATAAAGGAGGTGATTAAAGATGGATTTTGAGCTTGAAAGTTACGTCGCCGAGATACTTAGGGACATACGCGAAAGGGGAATCGAAGCCGTTAGGGAGTACTCCAGAAGGTTTGACGGTTTTGACGGCCCCTTCAGGGTCAGCGAGGAGGAGTTCCAAGAGGCGGAGGAAGTTATCCCTGAGAAGGACAGGGAAATTATCGAGAGGACAATCAAAAGGCTCTGGGACTATCACGAAAGGCAAAAACCAAAGGACGAGCTTTTCATTAAAAACGGCTCGCTTTACGGCCTCATATACCGGCCGATAAGGAGGATAGGTATCTACGTCCCCGGGGGAAAACCGCTACCTTCAACCCTCATGATGGTCGCAGTTCCAGCGAGAATAGCAGGGGTCAAGGAGATTGCCGTTACAATCCCGCCGAAGGACGGGAAGGTGAACCCCTACGTCCTCTACGTTGCCAAAAAGCTCGGCATAAGCGAGGTCTACAAGCTCGGCGGTGTTCAAGCGATAGGGGCTATGGCCTACGGCATCGGCATGGAAAAGGTGGACAAGATATTCGGGCCCGGAAACAGGTTCGTGAACGAGGCCAAGAGGCAGGTCTTCGGAGTTGTTGGGATAGACAGCCTCGCGGGACCCTCGGAAATAGCGGTGATAGCGGATGAAAGCGCGGATAAGGAATACGTTTTGGCGGATTTACTCAGCCAGCTTGAGCACGGAAAGGACAGCAGGGCGTGGCTTCTAACGACCTCCAGAGAACTCGCCGAATACTGCTCCCGCGAGGGGGTAGAGGTAATCACCTGCGAGACCCTTGAGGAGTGCGCCAGAAAGGTCAACGAGATAGCGCCGGAACACCTTGAGATAATAACCGAAAACCCGATGGGAATAGTTGACCTCATTGAAAACGCCGGTGCGATTTACCTCGGCCCATATACGCCCGTCCCCTCCGCCGACTACTTCCTCGGGGTTAACCACGTCCTTCCAACGGGAGGAACGGCCCGGTTCAGCGGTGTTCTGACAGTTAGGGACTTCGTGAAACCGATAACCCTCGCAATGGTGGGAAGGGAAGAGTTCTTAGCGGAGAGGGAGCTGGGTCTACGCCTGGCCGAGATAGAGGGCATGGAACTCCACAGGAGGAGCATGGAGGTGAGGAGATGAAGAGGGAAACGAGGGAAACGAGCGTGGAGGTTCAGCTTGGAGTGGAAGGAAACATTGAGACGAACGATAGAGTGCTCGACCACCTATTGGTTACGCTCTTCCACTACATGGGGAAAAAAGCGAGCGTCAGGGCTACCTACGACCTAAGGCACCACCTCTGGGAGGACGTCGGCATAACCCTCGGGGAGGAGCTCCGCTCCAAACTGCCGGAAAAGTTTGTGCGCTTCGGGAGCGCGATAATGCCTATGGATGAGGCCCTCGTTATTGTCGCCGTGGACATCTCGGGAAGGCCATACGTGAGCGTTGAGCTCTCCTACGAGGAGGGGGAAACGGGCTTCGAGAAGGCCCTCGTGAGGGAGTTCCTCTGGGGGCTGGCGCGCTCCCTCAGGGCTACAATCCACGTGAAGACCCTGAGCGGGATTAACGGGCACCACGTAATCGAGGCGACCTTCAAGGGACTCGGCAAAGCTCTTGGAGAGGCCATTGGAGAAAGCGAGAAGCTGGAGAGCACAAAAGGCCTGCTGGAGGTGTGAGGGTGATAGCGATAGTGGATTTGGGTATAGGTAACCTCGCCAACGTCAGAAAGGCCCTTGGGGGGGTTATCACAGACGACCCCTACGAGATAGAGAGGGCAGAAAAGCTCGTCCTTCCCGGCGTGGGCAACTTTGGTGCGGTGGTTGAGAAGCTCGAACCCCTTAGGGGTGTTATAATAGATGCGATAAACGAGGGGAAGCCATTCCTCGGGATATGCCTCGGCCTCCAGCTACTCTTCCGGGAAAGTGAGGAAAGTCCGGGAAAACCGGGCCTTGGGGTCTTCGAGGGAAGAGTGCTCAGGTTTCAGGGGGTTAGAACGCCACACATAGGATGGAACCAGCTGTGGAAAAGGAAGGAATGCCCCCTCTTTGAGGGAATAAAGGACGGTGCTTACTTCTACTTCGTTCACTCCTACTACGCGGTGCCTGAAGAGGACGTAATTGCCGGAGTTACGGACTACGAATCCAAGGGGAAGAAGGTAGTCTTCACTTCCGCCGTCTGCAGGGAGAACGTTTACGCGGTGCAGTTTCACCCGGAAAAAAGCGGGAGGAACGGCTTAATCCTGATGAGAAACTTCAGGAGGCTTTGAAATGGAGGTATATCCAGCAATAGACCTCATGGACGGAAAGGCCGTGAGGCTCTACAAGGGCAGAAAAGACAGGGTCAGGGTCTACGGCGACCCCTTGAGGATAGCCCAGCGTTTTGCCGAGTTCGTTGATAAGATTCACGTCGTTGACCTCGATGGGGCCTTCGAAGGCTTCCCGAAGAACCTCGACGTAGTCGAGAGAATAATCCAAGAAACCGGCCTGAGGATTCAGCTGGGCGGGGGTTTGAGGAGCTACGAGGCAATCGCTAAAGCCTACGAAATCGGCGTTGAGAATGCCATAATAGGCACGAAGGCCTTCGATATAGGCTTTCTGGAGCGAATCACTCAGGACTTCGAGGGGATAACTGTAAGCCTCGACTCCAGGGGAGGAAGAATAGCCGTAAAGGGCTGGGTTGAAAGCGGTCTGGAGGTCAAAGAGGCCTACGGGATTCTGAAGAAATACGTGGACAGGTTCATCTACACCTCCGTTGAGCGGGACGGAACGCTCACCGGGATAGAGGAAATCGAGCGCTTCTGGGAAAACGAGGAGTTCATCTACGCGGGAGGAGTTTCAAGTGCCGATGACCTGAGAAAGCTCCAGGAAATCGGGTTCTCCGGCGTTATTGTTGGGAAGGCCCTTTACGAGGGTTTGGTGTCTCTTGAGGAGCTTCTGGAGGTGGCAAGATGCTTGCGAAGAGGATAATCGCGGCACTCGACATAAAGGAAGGACGGGTCGTGAAGGGAATCAAGTTCAGGAACATACGAGACGCCGGCGACCCAGTTGAGCTCGCCAAGCGTTACGAGAGGGAGGGCATAGACGAGATAGTTTTTCTTGACATTACGGCCTCTTACGAGAAGAGGGGAATACTCCTCAACCTCGTTGAGAGAATTGCGGAGGAAATATACGTCCCCTTCACCGTCGGGGGAGGCATAAAAACCCTCGAAGAGGCCAGGGAGATAATCAAACGCGGGGCCGATAAGGTGTTCATAAACACTTCCGCAGTCGAGAGGCCGGAACTCGTTAGGGAGATAGCGAGCGTCGTTGGAACCGCGAACCTCGTGGTGGCGATAGACGCGAAGTGGAACGGCTCCTTCTGGGAGGTCTACACCCACGGGGGAAGGAAAGCGAGAGGGATTGACGCTGTAGAATGGGCAAAAACCGTTGAACAACTTGGGGCAGGTGAGATACTCCTGACGAGCATGGACACCGACGGAACCAAGGAGGGCTTCGACATACCGCTGACGAAAGCCGTCGCAAGTGCCGTTGATATTCCGGTAATAGCCTCTGGAGGAGCCGGGAAACCGGAGCACTTCTACGAGGCCTTCAAAGCAGGAGCCGAGGCTGGTTTAGCCGCGTCAATATTCCACTACAACGAATACACCGTCGGCGAGCTGAAGAAGTTTCTGGCTGAGAGGGGAATTCCCGTAAGGCTGGATTACTGAGGTGGTAGAATGGGCCTTGAGGAGCTAATAGAAAAAGTTGACTGGGAGAAGAACGGTGGAATCGTTCCCGTTGTTGTCCAGGACACCAAGGGAGAAGTCCTCACGCTGGCTTACATGGACAGGGAGGCCCTGAGGAGAACCCTTGAAACAGGTTACGCCCACTACTACTCCCGCTCTCAAAAGAGGGTTAGAATGAAGGGGGAAGTAAGCGGAAACACCCAGAGGGTGAAGGAGATTAGAATAGACTGCGACAACGACGCTCTACTCCTGATAGTGGAGCAAAAAGGAGTCGCCTGCCACACCGGGAACTACTCATGCTTCTACAGAAAGCTCGGCGAACCGGAGAGGGTTTTGCCGATGGACTACTCCCTGACAATCCTCAGGGAACTTGAAGAGCTGATAATGAAGAGAAAGGAAAATCCCGTTGAGGGTTCCTACACATCGAGGCTCTTCAAAGAGGGCAGGGAGAGGATTTACAAAAAGTTTGGCGAAGAGGCGGTAGAAGTCCTCGTGGCGGAAACCAGGGAGGGGTTAATCTACGAGACAGCGGATATGCTCTACCACCTGCTCGTTCTCCTCGCTTACAACGAAGTTTCCCTCGGTGAAGTTATGGCCGAATTGAGGAGGCGGAGGAAATGATTCGCGAGCTCGTCAAGTCCTTCCAGCCCTACAGAGTAGTGGAGGGAAACTACAGGGTCTGGCTGGACAAGAACGAAAGTCCCTACGACCTGCCCGACTGGGTCAAGGAGGAGATTTTTGATGAACTCCGGGAGATGAGCTTCAACAGGTATCCCCACATCACGTCAATGCCGGCAAGAGAGGCTATAGCCGATTTCTATGGAGTCTCACCCAAAAACGTTGCCGTTGGTAACGGAAGCGACGAGCTTATCAGCTACCTCGTTAGGCTCTTTGATGGAAACTACATCGTAACGACTCCTCCAACCTTCGGAATGTACGGCTTCTACGCCAAGCTTAACGAAATTCCCCTCGTTGAGGTCCCCCTGCGGGAGGACTTCACGATTGACGGGAGGGCCATAGCGGAGAAGTCCAAAAACGCAAGGGCGGTTTTTATAGCTTCCCCCAACAACCCCACGGGAAATTTACAGCCGGAAGAGGAGATAGTTGAAGTCCTTGAAACCGGAAAGCCCGTTGTTCTCGACGAGGCCTACGCGGAGTTTTCAGGAAGAAGCCTCTGGAAGCTGATTGACGAATACGAAAACCTCATAATCCTCAGGACGTTCTCAAAGGCCTTTGGACTGGCCGGGGTTAGGGCCGGCTACATGCTCGCAGGTGAGGAGATAGTGGATGCCCTCTACCGGATAAAGTCGCCCTTCAGCGTCGGAATCATGACGATGACATCTATGGTCGTCATGCTGAGGCACACCGACCTGGTTGAGAAGAGGGTTAGGAAAATCATCGAGGAGCGCGAGAGGGTCAGGAAGAAGCTCGGTGACTTGGCATACCCAAGCGACGCGAACTTTTTACTGGTCAAACTGAACGCCTACGAGGAACTTCTAAGGCGGGGAATCGTCGTCAGAAAGCTCTCGGGCAGGCTGGAGGGACACATAAGGGTAACCATAGGAAGGAGATGGGAGAACGAGGCCTTCTTAAGGGCCGTCGGGGAGATAACGGGTGGTTGAGTTGTGGGTCGTTTTTGACATAGACGGCACGCTCATAGACGTTAGCGAGAGCTACGACATGGCCGTAAAGCTCACAGTGGAGTACTTCCTCCGAATGTTCGGCGTCGAGAGAAAGATAGACCTTGAACTGATAAGAAAGCTCCGCTCAAAGGGGTCGTTCGGTGATGACTTCAAGGTGAGCGAGGCGCTAATCCTCTTTTCCCTCTCCGGCGACTTGGAGAACCTTGTCAACGAGTTTCCACCGGGGGAGGGCATCAACTGGGTGCGGGAAAGGTTCGGCTTCGAGATACACCGGGGGAGCATAGAGAGGGTCTTCAACACATTTTACCTCGGAAATGCCTATCCCGGCAGGCTCTTTGATTTTCCCGGCCTCTGGAAACGGGAAAAACCCCTGATAAGTTCTGAACTCCTTGAGGAACTCGGGAAAATCACCAAAATCGGCGTTGTAACCGGAAGGAACGAGCTTGAGCTTAGGCTCGCGGAGAAAATCCTCGGCTTCCGCTTTGAGAAAGCCGTAACGAGGGAACTCGGCCTGAAACCTAACCCTGACCTTCTGTGGAGGCTTGTTAGGGGCGAGAGAGGGGTTTACATTGGGGATACCCTAAACGACGAGCTCTTCATCGAGAACTACCGGAGAAAATACGGGGATTTTGACTTCGTTATGGTCGGAAGGGACGTCGAGAACGTTTCGGTTTTTGTTGAGAACCTGCTGGAGAGGGCTAAAAGCCGTTGAAGCTCACCACCTCCTCCAGCTCCCTCCTTTCGTATTTCGGCTTTGGGTCGGCAGGATAACCGACCGGAAGAATCGTCTGGAGCTTGTACTCTGAGGGAACCTTCAGGAGTTCCTCAACCGGCTTCGGGTTCGGCGGCGTGTAGGTTACCGTGCCGAGGCCGAGTTCTTCAAGCGCCAAGAGCAGGTAGCCAACGGCTATCCACGTCGACTGGAGCCAGTACGGTACCTTCGTGTGTCCGAAGACGAGGATGAGGTAGGGCGCCTCGCTAAGGAAGGGCTTCTCCGGCCTGAACCCCTTGGCGTTCAGCCAGGCCATCAGGTCGCCCTTCGTCCTTGAGTAGAACTTCTCCTCCTCGGCCTCGCAGGCCTCCCTTATTCTACCCTTCAGCCAATCGTCGTCGATTACCACGAACCGCCAGGGCTGGGCGTTCATTCCGCTCGGGGCCTCCTTCGCGGCCTTTATCGCCTTCAGGATGTCTTCCTTCGGCGGCCTGTCGGGAAGAAACTGCCTCACGGTCTTCCTCCTCTTCGCCAGCTCGAGAACGCGCATGTCACCACCGTAGAATGTTGAGCCTTTCCCAAAAGGCTTTTACGGTTTCGGTTAACTCACTTCGATGAGGAGGTATTTACAGGCATCCGTGCTCATCGTCCTGCTCACGGTGGGGCTTTTGGCGTGGCATGGGAAGAGCACTTCAAAGACCTCGTTGGAGTATCCATTAAATTCCTCAAAGCTCCGTTCCTTCCTCGAATCCCAGTACGTTCCGGAGGCAAACCTTCTCAGGGCGGCCGTTAAAGCCTACCCTGACAACGAGACGATTTACATAGCGAACGACAACCTCTTGGCTTCGCGTGCCCTCGTTTCCCTCGGTTCTCCGCTTGGGAGGCGCATCCTTGAGAACCTTGACGAGAACTACTCCGGGGGCTGGAACGGAAAGGTTGATCCTCTTCTCGGAAGGCCCATCGACGGGTTCTACTGCATGGAGATGGAGAATCTGGGGAAGGTTTATTCCCGGAAGTTCAACGCGACCTTCGAGGTAAAATACGAGGTTGTTAACACCTCGTGCATAATGACCGACTGGGAGTCCTACGCTGATTTGGCAGTTTACGGGGCTTTAAACGATCTCATAGAGGGGAACGAAAAGGGTGCCCTTGAGCTCTATTCCAGGCTTCTCTCGATGTGGGACGGAAACGGTTTCAGGGACAGGGCATTTGATGGGACGTATCAGACCTACAAGTGTGCCCTTTTCATATACCTCCATCGTGCACTGGAAATGCCCGCGGAAGGCAGAAATGCTTACTCACGCTGTCTCAAAAGGATCTCCTCCCTCCAAGCAGGAAACGGTGGAATAATAACCGGCTACCGTGTTGAGAATGGGAGGATCATACCAGCCGGCGATACCAACACGGAAACAGCCGCGGTGGTAGTCCTCGCCGTGTATTCTGAGTATCCCAGAGAGATTACTGGAATCCCTCAGACGTAGAATACCATCCCGTCATAGGCAACCAGAACTCCGTTTCCCCACCTCTTCCTCACGTAGTCCGTCAGTTCCAGGAACGGCAGGTTCTTGTGGGAGATGTGGCTTAGAACCGTCCTCTCTGCAAGGGAACGGCCCATCTCAGCGGCTTCATCAACGTTGTTGTGGTAGGGGTCGTCGGTTCCGGGGGGATAGGTGGCGTCAACTATCGCGAGTCTTAGCGGGGCTTTCCTTTCCAAAAACTCCGCTGTCTCCTCAGGAAGCCCCTTCGTGTCGTAGAGGATTGCAACGCTCCTTCCATCCTCCTCCACGAGGTAGCCGAGGGTTTCGACACTGTGGTTAAGTTCCAGTGAGGTGATTCTGAGGGAGCCAAGCTCAACCGTCTCAAAGGGCCTGAGGATTTCTGGTTTCAGGTTCTTGGGATCCTTCAGGATTAGCGCGTCAGCCTCTCCCTCAGGTGCGTACAGAACCGTTTTTCTCGCCATCCAGCGGAGCTTGTAAAGGCCATAGATGTGGTCGTGGTGCCAGTGGGTCAGGAAAACGGCCTCCAGCGGGACGTTGAGGAGGTCCCTTATGTCCGTCCCGACATCGAAGAGAACGGCCTTTTTGTCTTCGGTGATTATTGCTAGAGTTGAGGGCCTCCTCTGCGCGAAACTAAAATTCCTAGCCTCGTTGCAGGTCGAGCAGGTGCAGAGATGGGCCGGAATTCCCTCGCTGCCCCCGGTGCCGATGAAGTAGACGAGCATCTCAACCACCCGTTTTATGACCATAAAAGAGTTTCCCTTAAAATCCTTCCTCATCCGACCTTAACGGGTTTCACCCTGAGAAGCTCCATGTATCGCCTGAATCCTCTCTCATCAACTACGTGGAACTCGAAGAGATGATAGTGGAGAAGGTCGCGAGTTCCTCGATTTTAGCCTCAAGCTCCGCCTTTCGCGGGGGCTTTTAGGGGCATTTCTCACCTTTATGGGCAGGTCAGCGTCACTTCCGGCCGTGAACTTTCAGATCAGAACTCGTTGAAGCGCCTCAGCAGGGTATCGCAGCCGTGGTGCATTTCACCACCGGAAACACTTTAACCCAGGTTGGATTAATACCCTCGATGCTCATGCGCTTTATAGCGGACATGATGCTCGGCCGGCTCGCTAGGTGGCTCCGCCTTTACGGCCATGATACCCTTTACGGCATAGAGGATGACGATGAGATAGTCCGCGTTGCCCTATCCGAGGGGAGGATAATCCTGACGCGCGATTCAGGCCTCGCTGAGAGGGCCAAAAAGCTCGGCGCTGAAGCTTTCCTCCTCGGGTCCAACTCCCTTGAGGGCCAGGTGAGGGAGCTCATGCGCTTTGGGATTGAGTTCAAAGAGCTGTTCCCAAAAAACGCCCGCTGTCCGAAGTGCAATGGCCCGATAAGACCCGTCTCGAAGGGAGAGGTAAGGGGCAGGGTCTCCCCAACGGTTTATGAGAAGTACGACGAGTTCTACGTCTGTCAAAACTGCGGTCAAATATACTGGCCCGGAAGACAGTGGAGGAAGATGGTGGAGGTTGACAGGAGACTGAGGGGAGAGAAATGAGGTGGGAGGACTGGAAGCCGTTCTACGAGCGAATCGTTGGGGAGATGGGGTACTCGGTAGAGAAAGATAGAAAGGCGGCGGAGCTTTTGAGGGCACTTCTTCTGGAAGGAGACGACTACATCCTGAAGGAGGAGCTCGCCGCGATCATCGGGAGGAGGGTTTACGTCTTCGGCGCAGGCCCGAGCCTCGATAGGGCATTGAAGGAATTCGAGTTCTCCGATGGGACGTTGATAGCGGCGGATGGAGCGACTTCAGCGCTGCTTGACGCTGGTATTTTACCCGACGTAATCGTCACCGACCTCGATGGCAGGATTCCGGATCTCAAGATAGCGAACGACAGAGGCTCTTTCATGGTCGTCCACGCCCACGGGGACAACATCGAGAAGATGGCGATTTACGTGCCCCTCTTCTCCAGAATCCTCGGCACCTGTCAGACCGAGCCGCTCGACATAGTTTACAACTTCGGCGGCTTCACAGACGGCGACAGGGCGGTCTTCCTTGCGGAGGAACTGGGAGCGAGGGAGATAACGCTGGTGGGCTTCGACTTCGGAGAAACCGTCGGAAAATGGAGCAAGCCCTCTCTGAGGGATCACTCCCCGGTGTGGGAGACAAAGCGGAAGAAGTTCGCCTTCGCGAGGGAGCTCCTGGAATGGCTTGAAAAGAATGGAAGGGCAAGGATAAGGTACCTCAGACCAGGTCCCTGAGCTTCTTGACCTTTCCAGCCTTGATCTCAACGTAGCCGAGCCTCTTGAGGAGGCGCAGCACTTCCTCTATCGCCCGGGGAGAGTAGTTGATGACGAGGGTTCCCTTCGGAGTTGGAATCGCTATCGGCGCCGCCCTGGCGAAGGCCCTGACGAGTTCGTTCATTTCCACTTTCTCACTGCCAAGACTCTTGAGGATCTCGCTCGCGAGAATTGCCCTTCCGACGAGGGCGAAGTAAACCCTGAGCAGGTAGTCCTCCGGAAAATACCTGCTCGCGATCTTACCAAGGGTGTTTATCCTGTCCATCTCGAGCTCGAGTATCTCGAACTCGTACTCCATCGTCAGATCGGTGAGTGCAAACTGCTTGGCTATCTTCTCGGCGCTTTCAGGGGTGTGAACGAGGTTGAAGGGGAACTTGAACTCAAAGCGGAGCTTGGTGACGTCAACTCCATCCTTGAGCTTTATGATGCCCTCCTGATAATCTATCGCACCGTTCCTCGTCAGCTGGTCGAGAATCTCGGCGACCCAGGGCCCCTCGTTCAGGAGAACGTCGAACCTCTCCCCAACCTTTATGTGCTCGAGTATGTGGTTGAGGCTCTCTTTGAAGGAGGTGAACCCCTCCATGAGGGCCTCTTTGTCTGCCCCTTCCATGGCGTCTATCTGTGCCCTTATCTCCTCCAGGGTTCCCTCGAGCATGTACCCGACGAAGGTCTCGTAGGAGAGCCTCTCGCCAAGTTCAAACCTTATCCCTTCCCCCTTCAAATCCTCAAGAAAAGACCTCTTGACGGCTTCATTCTTCGTGACGAACCTCATTCTATCACCGAACCGGAAACCGTTAAAAGCCTTATAGGTTTTTGGTCTCTGGGGGTGAGGGGATGAGCGAGAAGCAGTACCTCCTCGACAAGACCCTCGAGAGCTGGAAGGGGGAGCGCGTCGCCCTCTCGGTTAGCAACGAGCACTCGTTCACAGGAATCCTCGAGGACTTCGATGAGGAAGTCATACTCCTGAGAGATGTAGTGGACATAGCCGGGAACAGGGCCAGGGGTTTGATCATCAAGATCGAGGATATGAACTGGATAATGCTTCTTTGAGGTGGGATCATGAGGGCGGTGGCCTTTGTAGGCTTTAAAAAGAGCGGTAAGACAACAACGGTCGAAGCCGTCGCAAGGGTTCTCAAGGAGCGCGGCTATCGCGTGGCGATAGCCAAGAGCATGCATGCAAGCTTTGACAGGGAGGGAACTGATACCTGGCGTTTCTCCCGGGTGGCGGATTCTGTTGTAGTGAGGGCGAACGATACTGATGCGCTCCTCTTCAGGGCGAAGGACATCAACGCCCTCTTCTCGATGGTCAACGCTGACTTCCTCCTCCTGGAGGGTTTCAAAAGCGTCCAGCACGTGCCCAAGGTGATATGCGCGAGGAACGAGGAAGATGTAAGGGAGCTCAACGACGGCCTTGCCATAGCGGTGAGCGGTGTTATCGCCGGAAGGGGAATGGAAGAGATATACGGTCTCCCGGTTATAGACGCGACTAAAGAGCCCGAGAAGCTCGCCGACCTCGTGGAGAAGCGCGCCTTCATGCTGCCCAACATAGACTGCGGCATGTGCGGCTTCAAGTGCTCTGAAATGGCGAGGATGATAGTTGCCGGTGAAAAAACGCTGAAAGACTGTGTAATCCTGAGTTCAAAGCCGAAGGTAACCGTTAAGATTGACGGCCAGGTTCTCCCGATGAAGGACTGGGTACAGGAACTCGTGGAGAAGACGATAAAAGGCATGCTCTCGTCCATGAAGGGCTACCGCGAGGGGAGAAAGATCGAGATCGTGATAAGGGACGACTAAACAATTTTCACATCTACTTTCTCCACCCTTCCGTTCCTGAGGACGTACGCCCCGTAGTTTCTTTCTCTGTCCACTATCAGCCAGACAACCGGCCAGAGTTCCATCCCCCTCAAGTCCCTCCCGCTCGGCCTCGGCGGACACCTGGTGTGTGAGTGGAAGATGCCCACGACTTCGATCCCTCTCTTTTCCGCCCCGTCTATGGCCCTGACCATCTCCAGGGGATCCATCTCAAAACCCGCGGGGGAGTTCAGTCTATTGGTGATGAAGTGAACTTCCTCGACCCTGAATGTATCTTCCCCTCGCCTCCCGAGGAGAAGACCACAGATCTCGATGGGGCTCTTTTTCGCCTTTTTGATAACTGAGCTTAAATACTCCTGTCGAATTATCAGGTACATACCAAAAACTCCCCCGGTAGGTTTATAAAAGTTGAACGGATGACAAACAATCCGGTGATACCATGAGATGGGCCCTCACGCTCCACGGGGGGGACCACCACGGGAAGACGGTAGTATTCGAGGCCGAAACGGCCGACGAGGCCCGACGCATAGCCGTGCGGGAACTCAGGCGCAGTGATGCGATGGTATACGAACTTGAAAAGCTCGACTGATTCCTTCTCTTTTCCTCCATCGAACCGCGGAAGGGTGAAATCGGAGAGAAAAATACCTGACTAGCTCCTCCCCTCGATCTCGATTATCCTGACGTTTATCGGAAGTTCTCTGAGCTCGCTGGCGACCCTCTCCGCGGCCCTGTTCGAGCGGGCGAGCATGACGAAGGCAACGTCGCCCTTGTATCTTGCCTCAGTAAAGCTTATTATGTCGCCCCTTGCTATGCCGTAGCCGATGGCCTTTCTGACCTCGTCCTCATACTTCTTCACGAACTTCTCAGGTATGCTTAGGAGAACCCCGTAGATCATGCTCTCACCCCTAAAAGCTATGAAAAGAGAGGGGCATCAGCCCCTCGCCTGCTTGAGCTTCTCCTGGATCTTCAGGTAGTACTCCATCGTCTCCTTGCTGACGCTCGGGCCGATCTTCTTGAGGGCCTCCTCGAAGTCCTTCATCGTTACCTTGACCCTCTCCCTGATCTCGTCGGGCTTCATGCCAGGCCTTATGATGCCCTCCTGGAGGGCCCTCCTGAGGGCGATCATAGCGGCCTCCCTTACGACGGCCGCTATGTCCGCACCGGTGTATCCCTCGGTCCTCCTGGCGAGCTCCTCGAGATCCACGTCCTCGGCGAGGGGAACGCGCCTCGTGTGAACCCTGAATATCTCCAGTCTGGCCTTCTCGTCCGGAGCAGGAACCAGTATCAGCCTGTCAAACCTTCCCGGCCTCAGCAGAGCCGGATCAATGATATCCGGCCTGTTGGTTGCTCCAATGACGACCACACCGCTGTTCTCCTGGATTCCATCCATCTCCGTCAGGAGCTGGTTGATGAGCCTGTCGGTAACGCGGTTGACGTCGGTTCCCCTGCGAGGAGCGATGGCGTCAATTTCGTCGATGAAGATTATCGTCGGAGCCGCCTGTCTGGCCTTCCTGAAGATCTCGCGGATGTTCTTCTCGGTTTCACCGACCCACTTGCTCAGCACTTCCGGACCCTTAATGGCTATGAAGTTAGCCTGACTCTCGTTCGCTACCGCTTTAGCCAGCAGAGTCTTACCCGTTCCCGGCGGACCATAGAGGAGTATGCCCTTCGGCGGCGTTATGCCGAGTCCCTGGAACGCCTCGGGGTACTTGAGTGGCCATTCGACGGCTTCTCGGAGTTCCTGCTTCACATCCTCAAGTCCGCCTATGTCCTCCCAGCGGACGTTCGGGATCTCGATGAGTACTTCCCTGAGGGCCGAGGGTTCGACCATCTTCAGCGCCTCGTAGAAGTCCTTCTTGGTGACCCTGAGCTCCTCCAGGACTTCTCTCGGTATGTGCTCGGCCTCGAAGTCAATCTTGCCCTCCTTGATGAGCCTCCTCAGTGCCGCCATCGCGGCCTCTCTCGCGAGCGCGGCCAGATCGGCACCGACGAAGCCGTGGGTGACCTCCGCCAGCTCATCGAGGAGAGCGTCAATGAGCTTGGCCTTGACCTCTTCGTAGAGCCTCTCGTCGATCTCCTTGAGGATTCTCTTTATTTCCTCCTCGCTTTCCGCCTTCTTGATTTTCATTATGGCCTTCTCCGCGGCATCGCGGTAGTTCTCGTTCCTCTCGAGCTCCTCGAGTATCTCGATGACCTTGTTCTTGCTGAACTCGGGCTCGATGGGCATTCCCCTGGTGTGGATCTGGAGTATCTCCTTCCTGCCCTGCTTGTCCGGAACGCCAACCTCGAGCTCGCGGTCGAACCTTCCGGGTCTCCTCAGTGCCGGGTCGATTGCATCGGGCCTGTTGGTAGCTCCTATGACGATGACCTTTCCGCGGCCCTTGAGGCCGTCCATGAGAGTGAGCAGCTGGCTCACAACGCGCTTCTCGACCTCGCCGTGGGTCTCTTCCCTCTTCGGAGCTATCGCATCAATCTCGTCGATGAAGATTATCGCCGGGGCGTTCTCTTCGGCCTCCTTGAAGACCTCCCTCAGCCTCTCCTCGCTCTCACCGTAGTACTTGCTCATTATCTCCGGTCCGTTTATCGCTATGAAGTGCGCATTCGCCTCGTTGGCAACGGCCTTGGCAAGGAGCGTCTTACCCGTTCCCGGCGGACCATAGAGGAGCACACCCTTCGGCGGCTCGATGCCGAGCTTCTCGAATATCTCCGGGTGCTTGAGCGGGAGCTCGATCATCTCCCTGACCTTCTGGATGACGTCCTTGAGACCGCCTATGTCCTCGTAGGTAACGCCAAGAGCCGCGGTCTTGCTGACCTCTTTAACCGGCTTGTCGCTGACCTGGAAGTCGGTGAACTCGGTTATCTGGACTATTCCGGCGGGAGTCGTTGCGGTAACGACGAAAGTCAGCTCCTGACCGAGGATTCCAACCTTAATGTAGTCGCCCCTGACGACGGGCCTTCCGATGAGCCTGCTGTGGAACCACTCGACGAAGTCGTGGCCAAAGCGTATCGGCTCGGTGGGGGCAACTATTACCTTCTTGGCCTCCTTAACGTCCGCCTTTCTGACGGTGACCTCGTCGCCGAGGCTAACGCCGGCGTTCTTCCTTATGGTTCCGTCCATGCGGATTATACCGAGTCCCTCGTCCTCCGGGTAAGCGGGCCAGACTATGGCAGCGGTGTTCTTGGTTCCGATTATCTCGACTATGTCACCGCTCTGAACATCAATTTCACGCATGGCCTTCCTGTCTATTCTTACGATCCCCCTACCAACGTCGCGCTGGTAAGCGGAAGCAACCTTAAGCTTGACTTCCTTCCTCTCGGCCATCAATACCACCTCCGTTTTTCAAGACGGGCCGATGATTGTAATGGGTGAGTTTACCCAGAAAGGGAAACAACGAAAGGATCACTCGATCTTAACCTGGAAGCCCTCCTCACTTTCCTTCCTGGGGGACTTCTTGGGCAGCTCGATCTCGAGGACACCGTTCTTGTACCTGGCCTTGGCCTTCTCGGGAATGACCTCCTCGGGAAGCCTGATGACCCTTCTGTAACCGCTGTAGTACCGCTCGATCCTTATTGCACCCTCCTCCTCGAGCTCCTTCTCGCGCTTGATCTGGGCCTCAATGTAAACTGTATCCTCGGTAACGCGGAGCTTGATGTCCTCCTTCCGGACTCCCGGAAGTTCGACCGTTATGACGAACTTATCACCGCGGTCGAAGATGTCAACGAAGGGCTCCCGCCAGGTCTCGCTGACGGCTACGCCTTCGCCTGCCTTCTCGCGGAGGCTCCAGAGCCTCGGTCCGCGCATGACGTCCCTGAATATGGCGTCGATCTCCTCCTGTATCTCCCTCATCAGGTCGAAGGGGTCCCAGTAGCGGTCCTTCCTCCAGGCCATCGGCACCACCTCCCGGTGCCCTTTTTGTTTACCATCGGTTACTAAAAGCAAAGAGTTTAAAAAGTTTTCGCGTCCACAAACTTGCCTCCGAGGACACCCCTGTTCATCAGAGCCAAAAACTTTGGGGAGGGGGTTGGGGCACCACCTCCACACCTTTCTGGGGGCGGGTTACTTCCGCGTCATTCCCCGAGGGGAATGTCCTACGAAGGTTCAACGGCGGCGTGATATATTAGCTTTTCGGGAGCACCTGATCCCTCCCGATGGGACGGGCCTCGTACCCCAGCCCCCCCAGGATTTTCGCGAACTCATCCGCGAAGCCGTAGACAGTAAAGATTTTCTCGGGCTTAACCTTCTCGACTATCTTCATCAGCTCCCAGAAGTCAGCGTGGTTGCTCAGCTTAAGCCCGCCAAAGCCCGAAACCATCAGTTCCCAGGGTGAAAGCGAGTTCTCAACCCTTGGCGAGCGATAGGAGCGCAGCACAACGTCGCCATCTTTATCAACGTTCCCGAACCGTATCCCGAACTTGGTGTAAACCCTCGCGACCTTGAGCATTGTCCTGCTCGGCCTAACCGTGTAGCCATGGACCTCGAGTATCTTCATTACCTCCTGAGCTTTCCCCGTCTGATTGACGTAAAGGGTTGGTCTCCTTCCCCGATCCAGGGCCTCCTCAACGAAGGCAACCAGCTTCTTTTCCGCTTCCCTCGGCGAGGGGAAGGTGAAGACCGGAACGCCGAAGGTGGCCTCGATTACTAAAAAGTCGGCCCTTGGAAAACGGCTTTTCTCGGCGGTCCTCAGCTTGTACCACTTGGTGTCGCCGGTGTAGAAGAGCGTCCCGTTCTCGAGCCAGATCTTTATCCCAGCCGAGCCGAGCATGTGACCAGCTGGATAGAGCTTGGCTTTATAATCGCCGAGATAGAATGTCTTTCCGAACTCCGTCTCCCTGTAAAAGCCCCCCTTCCTGAGGTGACTGAGGTGCTTGGTTGCCCTGGTTGAGAAGATGACCTCTCCGCTTACGAAGTGGTCACTGTGTGCATGACTCTGGAAGGCTATCCTTGAGGAGCTGTCGAGGCCGACTCTTCCGATTATCATCGTACCCCTATACTCTCCGACCAATATAACCTTCCCGCCCGAAACCCCTGATTATACCATTTGGAGGGTATCCCTTGTGTCAAGATCGAGACGAGGGACCTGACGAAGTTCTTTGGCAGGAGGAACGTCATCTACCACCCGAATCCCAGGTCCCGAAGGGTGCTTTCTACGGCTTCCTCGGGCCCAACGGAGCCGGAAAGACAACAACCATAAAGATGTTAACCGGTGCTCTAAAACCCACCTACGGTGGGATAAGGACTCTCGGTCAGGAGAGGCCCCGCGAGAGGGTCGAGATAATGCGAAAGGTCGGCTACATGCCCGAGGCACCGCTGGCCTACGCTGACATGGCCATCTTCGAGTTTCTGGTCTATATGAGCCGTTTAAAGGGCCTTTCGCGAGGTGAGGCCGTAAAGGAGTGCGGGATCCGATAAACGTCGAGGACACCGACTACGACATCGTCGTTTCTGACAACGTCAGGCTGCTGAATTTCATGAAGGACAGGATCCACGTCAGGGGAGCCTGGGAGGAGGAAGGAGCGGGGAGGGTGACGCTCGACGGGAGGTTCATGGGAGACCTCTTCCAGGAGGTTCAGGTCTTTCTGGCGCAGGAGGGACTTGCCCATCGGCTCTTCAAATCCCACACGAGTCCCCTCGAGAGAATCCTCATGGAGCGCTTCAACGCGGGGTGGGGAGAATGAGGAGCTCGCTTCCCGGGGCTTTTCCCCAATCCCGGGGCGTGAGTTCAGGCGCCTGATCCCTTCGAGGAGGATGAAAATTCTCTTCTTAGTAACGTTCTTCCCGGCCCTGGTATACCTCATAAGCCCGAACGCCGCGGGCAGGGGCGTTGAGGCCACGCTGGAGTCATTCGAGACCCCCATGGTGGATCTGCTCTCCAGCTACTGACTCGGCATAATCGGTGGCTCGATAATCCTGGTGCTCCCTCTCTCAGGGTACTGGTGATGCTGACCCCGGTAATCGTCACGTGCCCGCTCTACCCATCCCTCTCCACCTTCGGGATGATCTTCCTGGTCCAGTTCCTGCTGCCCCAGGTACCCTACATCGAAAACCCCGAGCGCTACATTCTAGGCTATCGGACGGTTGTTCTCCTGAAGTCCGGATTTAAGCGGGTTGACCTGAGCGCCTTTGCCGGCGATCCCCTGGGCACTGCAACCGGCCTCATCGTTGTGGCGCTTGTTCTCCTCCTGCTCACGTGGTGGGCACTTCTCGGCAGGAACTTCCGGTGATGGACAATTTATCCAACATCAAGATCGGCCTTTCGCTATGTAAAAGCTTTTTATAGGCCGGCGCTCAATTTGGAGCAGGTGGTAGGCATGACCTTCGATAAGGAGAAGCTGAAGAAGATCCGCGAGGAGGAGAAGCGCTGGGAGGAAACAACGGTTAAGAAGTTTATCGAGAAGAGGCCCGAGAGAAAGGAGAAGTTCATGACGGACGACGGTTTCGAGATCAAGAGGCTCTACACTCCCGCCGACCTCGGTGAGGACTGGGACTACCTGGAAAAGCTCGGCTTTCCCGGGGAGTATCCCTTCACGAGGGGCGTTTACGCGACCATGTACCGCGGAAGGTTTTGGACAATGAGGCAGTACGCCGGTTTCGGAACCGCCGAGGAAAGCAACAGGCGCTACAAGTACCTCCTCAGCCAGGGGCAGACGGGTCTGAGCGTTGCCTTCGACCTGCCAACACAGCTTGGCTACGACAGTGACCACCCGATGGCGGAGGGTGAAGTCGGTAAGGTTGGAGTTGCAATCGATTCACTCCGGGACATGGAGATACTCTTCGACGGGATCCCTCTCGACAAGGTTTCAACTTCGATGACCATCAACTCCACCGCTGCAAACCTCCTCGCCATGTACATCCTCGTTGCCGAAAAGCAGGGCGTTGCCCAGAACCAGCTCCGTGGTACCGTCCAGAACGACATCCTGAAGGAGTACATAGCACGTGGAACTTACATCTTCCCCCCCCAGCCAAGCATGCGCCTCACTACAGACATCATCATGTACTGCGCTGAGAACGTTCCCAAGTGGAACCCGATAAGCATAAGCGGTTACCACATTAGAGAAGCTGGAGCAAACGCCGTCCAGGAGGTTGCCTTTACCCTCGCGGACGGAATAGAGTATGTCAAGGCCGTCATAGAGAGGGGCATGGATGTTGACAAGTTCGCCGGAAGGCTGAGCTTCTTCTTCAACGCCCACAACAACTTCCTTGAGGAAATTGCAAAGTTCAGAGCCGCGAGGAGGCTCTGGGCCTACATCATGAAGGAGTGGTTCAACGCCAAGAACCCGCGCTCGATGATGCTCCGCTTCCACACCCAGACTGCCGGTTCAACGCTCACAGCTCAACAGCCCGAGAACAACATCGTTCGCGTTGCCATACAGGCTTTGGCTGCCGTCCTCGGAGGAACCCAGAGCCTGCACACCAACAGCTACGATGAAGCTCTGAGCCTCCCCACCGAGAAGAGCGTGAGGATAGCTTTGAGAACCCAGCAGATCATAGCCTACGAGAGCGGAGTTACAGACACCGTTGATCCCCTCGGCGGTTCCTACTACATCGAGTGGCTCACCGACCACATCTACGAGGAGGCGTTAAAGTATATCGAGAAGATTCAGAAGATGGGCGGAATGATGAGGGCCATTGAGCGCGGCTACATCCAGAAGGAGATTGCCGATGCAGCCTACAAGTACCAGAAGGAAATAGAGGAGAAGAAGCGCATCATCGTTGGAGTGAACGAGTTCATCGTCGACGAGCCGCTCGATGTCGAGATACTCAAGGTGGACCCGAGCATCAGGGAGAAGCAGATTGAACGCCTTAAGAAGCTCCGCTCCGAGCGCGATAACAAGAAGGTCGAGGAGGCCCTGGATAAGCTCAGGAACGCTGCCGAAACCGAGGACGAGAACCTCATGCCCTACATCATCGAGGCACACCGCCGTCTGGCAACCCTCGGAGAGGTTACCGATGTTCTTCGCGAGGTCTGGGGCGAATACCGCGCGCCGCTGATATTCTGAGTTTGGATTTCTCCCCCGTTTCTTCCCCTTCCTTCAACGCTCCAGACCCCACGAAAAAGCTTAAAAAAGGATAACCAAAGCAAGGACAGGCATTCATGATAATCTGGAGGTGTAGTTATGGCGAGAAACAAGCCGCTTGCGAAGAAGCTCAGACTTGCCAAGGCCGCGAAGCAGAACAGGCGCGTTCCGGTCTGGGTTATCGTCAAGACCAACAGGAAGGTCATGACCCACCCTAAGAGGAGGCACTGGAGAAGGACCAAGCTCAAGGAGTGAGGTGGTGTAAATGATCAAGCCCGGTGAGGAAGTCATATTCGTCGTCCCCATCAGAAAGATTAAGAAGCGCGTTCCGCGCTGGAAGAGGGCACCTAGGGCCGCGAAGTTCGTTCGCGAGTGGATAGCCAGGCACGCCAAGGCCGATGAAGTTATCATCGGTTCCGATGTCAACGAGAAGCTCTGGGAGCGCGGTGCTGAAAAGCCACCCAACAAAATCCGTGTCAAGGTCATCGTGGAGGAAAACGAGGGCAAGAGGATCGCCCGCGTTTCCCTCGCCTGATCCTTTTTAACCCGCGGGGTGACGAGATGCACATAGAAAAACTCGATTTTGAGAACTCCCCATATCTGGGGGTTTACGGCACCGCGACCGATAGGGTAGTCCTGATCAGAGAGGGCCTCGGCGAGAAAAAGCTCGAGGTTCTCAGGGATGTTTTGAAGGTTCCGCTCATTGAGACGAGCGTAATGAAGTCCAGAATAGTTGGAATTTTCGCAGCAGGCAACTCCAACGCGATAATCGTCCCCTGGTACATCTGGGATGAAGAACTCGACGTTATTAACAACGGCCTCAGGGAGCACGGCATTGACATGGAGGTGGTTCCCTTTAAGAGCCGGCTGACCGCCTTCGGCAACCTGATCCTGACCAACGACAGAGCGGCACTGGTGAGCTCAAAGTTCACCCGTGAAGAGGCCAAGAAGCTCGGGGACATCCTAGGAGTCGAAGTCGAGAGGGGGATGATAGCGGATTACCACTCGGTCGGGAGCGCCGGGGTCGTTACCAACCGGGGAGGTCTGGTCCATCCCGAAACTACCGATGATGAACTCGAATGGCTCCGCGACCTCTTCAAGGTTGACATCCGGGTGGGAACCGCCAACATGGGCGTTCCCTTCGTCGGCTCGTGCATGCTCGCGAACTCTCACGGTGTCGTCGTCGGGCACCTCACAACGGGACCCGAGATAGTTAAGATTGAGGAAGCACTGGGCTTCCTTGACTGATGAGTGGAGGTGTGTGCAATGGAGGTTAAGGTCTTCAGGATTAAGGGCATCTTCGAGAGGAACGGAAAGAAGGAGAAGTTCAAAAGGGAGTACAGGGGACTCAAACAGGAGGACGTCATCGAGATCCTCTATTCCGAGATCGGCAGCAAGCACCGCGTTCCCAGGACCAAGATATGGATCGAGAGCGTTGAAGAGATAAAGCCCGAAGAGGCCGAGAACCCGATCATCAGGAAGCTCAGCGGCCTCTGATTCTTATCCTTTCATTCCATTCCGGGCTCTTCTTTCCATCCAAGAACCCTCGACTGGATGTGGCCCCTTGGAAAGATTGTGATCGGATCGATGCCTTTCTCGCGGAGCAGATGTCTCAGCTCTACTTCATAGTCCGCCTTCTGGAGTTCCTCGCTCTCCCGAATTTCGACGACGAAGAGTCTCTCGGTCAGTTCTCTTATCGTCCTGTAGCCGAGGCCGAGGAGGGGCCTTATGTAAGAGACGTTAAAGCGATCTTCTAAGGAGCGCGCCCTCGGCAGGTCGAGGAAGGGAACGCGGTCGTCCCTCCTGGTGCCGTCGCTTACCCTCTCCACCTCCGGAAGGGAAGCGAGCGCTTCCAAAGCCCTCTCGTGGATGAACTGGATGGCGTTGTTGGGGTGGCCGTCCTTGATTGCCATCTCCATAGCCTTTTCGAGAATCTCCCGCGGCAGGTATACCACCTGATGCCCGAATCCGAGTCTCTCGGCGGTCTCCTTCGCGAAGCGCCAGTTGTCCAAAAGGCCAAAACTTACCGTCACCAGCTCGACATCGTAGCCGAGCCTAGTTAAAATCCACGCGGCTAAACTCGAGTCCTTTCCGCCCGAGTAGAGGTGATGGACGAGCATTCTACCACCGCAGTGCTTTCAGTTTTGGCCTCTTAAACCCTTTCCCGCGAAAGTATTATTAGGCTAAGATGTGTAATACCAAAACGGTGAGTGTAATGCCAGTTGTGACGAAGAAATACCAGGTAACGATCCCAAAGGAAGTTCGAAACGCCCTCGGGATTAAGGCGGGGGACGAGGTGGTTTTTGTGCGCCAGGGGGATTCGTACGTTCTTATGAAGTTCGAAGATCTTCTCCAGGAGTTCACGGAGATCATGAAAGATATCGACGAGGCCGTCGAGGAAACGAGACAGGGCCTCGCCAGGGGCATCGAGAGGACTCTAAAAGAGCCGGAGGGAGAAAAGTGAAAGTTGTGCTCGATACCAACGTTTTCAACGACAGGAAGTTTCTCGAGTGGCTCATTGATTCTCCGTTTCAACCCGTGGCGAGTTCAGTGGTTTACATGGAGGTCCTCTACCGATATGCGCGAAGAAAAGGACTTCTCGAGGCCAAGAGCAAGGTAAAATCGGTATTCGAATCGGTCTCTCTGGAAATCATGGATTTTGACGAGGAATCAGCGGAGATAGTTGTCCAAAGCGCCCTAGGCCGCTGGAACTTCTCCGAGAACGCGAGGGACTACATGATAGGTTCGCTCGCGGTTAAGCTCAACGCTCCGCTGGTTACGAACAACAAAAAGCACTTCGACTGGCTCTCCGAGGTCTACACTCCCACTGAGTTCATGGACAAGTTCTCACCATAACCCGGCAGGTTTAAAAGGCCAACCTTTATAAGGCCTTCAGCAAACCGCGGGAAGCTTAGAGGTGAAAGTCATGGAGAAAAGATTATCCGGAAAGGTGAGGAGGGCCATTCGTGCGAGATACCATGATATTCCCCCGCGAGCCTGGGTGGGGAAGAAGGGGCTTGATGATGGAGTCATTGACGAAATAAAAACCCAGCTCGAGAAGGACGGGGTTCTCAAGGTCGAGATAAGGAAGGGTGCGCTCATCTCAACCGGCCTCGACAGACAGGAGCTCGCCAAAAGGGTAGCCGATCTTACTGACAGCGAGCTCATTGACGTACGCGGCAAAAGGTTTATATTGTTCAAACCGAGGGAAGGCTGGGAAAAGTATTTAAGGAAGCTCCAGAGAAAGGAGCTTTCGAAGGAAAAACGGGAGGAAAAGCCCGTTAAGAAGGTCAGGCTCGATATCGCTAACTTCAGGCGTAAATTCAAGAAGGGGAGGGATTGAAGGATGGCGACAGTCTATGATGTTCCCGGTGATTTGCTCGTTGAGAGGGTTGCAAAGGCTCTCAAGGAGGTTGAGAAGATAAAGCCGCCGGAGTGGGCGCCCTTCGTCAAGACAGGCAGGCACAAGGAGCGCATTCCGGAGCAGGACGACTGGTGGTACTACCGCGTTGCCAGCGTCTTCAGGAAGGTCTACGTCGACGGGCCGGTCGGAATCGAGAGACTTCGCACCTGGTACGGCGGCAGAAAGAACCGCGGACACGCTCCCGAGCACTTCTACAAGGCCAGCGGAAGCATAATCAGGAAGGCCCTCCAGCAGCTCGAAAGTGCGGGCTTCGTCCAGAAGGTTCCGGGCGAGGGAAGGGTCGTTACCCCGGAGGGTCAGAGATTCCTCGACAAGATCGCAACGGAGCTCAAGAAGGAGCTTGAGGAGCAGATCCCCGAGCTCAAGAAGTACTGAGCTCGGCCTTTTTCAAACCTCTGTCTCTTCTACCGGCTTTCCATACCAGCAATGTTTTTAGGACCATCCCTGCTGTTTCTGTGGGCTGTTGATACCTGGGGTGCCCCTGTGGTGATAATATGCCGCTGAGAAAAACCCTCACGGTCTCCATCCTACTTTGCCTGCTAATCCCCCCTCTCGCGAGCGCCGGAGAGTTCCGTCTGGGCTCGGTAAAAGTAGTTTCTAACGGTGAAGATGCCTTCCTGCTGGTCACTTGGTGGCTCTATGACTACCCATGCCAGTGTCCCGGAACGGAGCCGTGCTGTTCTCCCTCATCGGTCTCGGCGTGGATTAACATCTACCACTTCAACGGCACCTCCCTGAGCTACGTTGGAAGGCCGGAAAGTGCGGAGGACATACCCGTTGCATTCGTGCCATCGGGCTTCTCAGACCTGCCTCAAAACGCCTGGCTCGTCTTCAACGGCACTCACCTGTTCTGGTTCCTGCCCGGGGAAAGGTGCATCCGCACGCTGGGTGGACTCCTGCAGGGTTCGGGGAGCGTGAGACTTAATCCGCCGGACGTTTACGTCATCCACCGCAATGGGACGTTCGAGGTTTACCGCGTTACCGAATCTTCCTTCTTCCGGGTAAACGAACCTGCCAAGGAGCACGTCTCTTACGTTCCCCCCATGTTCAACGTCGGCATCTACGGTCAAAGCCTCGTGGTCGAGAGGAGCGGTGAGCGGTACGAGATACCCCTTGCGGAGCTGGAGGAATATTACCCCCTTCAGGATATCGGGTATCTTGCTGCAGTTCCGGTTGCCGGTGGGGTGCTCATCTATTATCCCTACGGACATCACTTTGACTACAACATGACCCCCATTGAGAACCCTTCCGAGGTTCCGCTACTCTTCCATCGCAACGGGAGTCTTACGGTGTATACCTTCATAGAACCCGCCCATACGTGGCGGTCAGCCTCCTGGTCCGGGCGGGTCAGTTTTGATGCACCATGTCCCAACGTTTCTGAACCATCCCAAAACGTCCGGGGGATTGTTTGGCTCTCTGTTGCAATCATTGGGGCAGGAATTCTCCTATGGTGGGCGATGAGGAAAAGGTAAACTTCAAACGCAAAGCCTTTTAACCCAACCTCCGATCTTAACCCGGAGGTGAGGGCCATGGCGGAGGACATTGAGGAGATCAGGAAGAGGAAGCTCATGGAGCTTCAGAAGAAATACCTCGAGCAGCAGAAGGCCCGGGAAGAGGCCATGAAGCAGGAGATGGAGCTTGAGGCCCAGCTCAACGCAATAATGAGGAAAATTCTCACGCCCGAGGCCAGGGAAAGGCTCGGGAGGGTAAAGCTTGTCAAACCCGAACTCGCGAGACAGGTTGAACTGGTCCTCGTTCAGCTCTATCAGGCGGGCCAGATAAGGGAGCCGATAGACGATGCCAGGCTCAAGAAGATTCTGGCACAGATAGACCAGAGGACGAGGAAGGACTTCAACATTCGGTGGTAGCGAAGGTGAACCCATGGATGCACGGGAGATAGTTGAGATACTCGACGAAAAGGGGGAGGTCAGTCTCGACACCTGGAAGGCGCTCTCGGTTAAAAAGAATGGGGACGGGACCGTTGATCTGCTCTATCGTAACCTTCACGTCGGAACCGACGAGGATCCCGTCTTCCTCTGGATTTATGCCAACATCGTGGAAGAGGACTGGGATGTCCGGGTTCTGGAGCGGATAACCTTCAAGCGCGAGGACATAGCCTGGCTTCTCCGCTACGTGGCAAAGAAAGGCGAAGGTTTATAAGGGGCACGCCGATAGCCGGGCGGTCGGGGGTGTTTGAGTGAACAAGCACAGGGCCTGTCCTGTCTGCGGTTCGACCGAGTTTATATACGATCCCGGAAGGGGCGAGATCGTTTGTGCCAAGTGTGGTTACGTCATTGAGGAGAACGTCATTGATATGGGTCCTGAGTGGAGGGCCTTTGACGCGGGCCAGAGGGAAAAGAGGGCGCGTGTTGGTGCCCCCGAGAGCATTCTTCTTCACGATAAGGGCCTCTCGACCGACATAGGCATTGACAGGAACCTCTCCGGTTTGATGCGCGAGAAGATTTATCGTCTGAGGAAGTGGCAGTCCCGCCTTAGGGTGAGCGACGCGGCAGAACGTAATCTGGCCTTCGCCTTAAGCGAGCTTGACAGAATAGCCTCCCAGCTTCACCTGCCCCGGCACGTCGAGGAGGAAGCAGCTCGTCTCTACCGCGAGGCGGTGAGAAAAGGCCTCATCAGGGGCCGTTCAATAGAGAGCGTCATAGCGGCCTGTGTTTACGCCGCGTGCAGATTGCTGAAGGTTCCGAGGACGCTCGACGAGATAGCCGACATATCTAGGGTCGACAAGA
Organism: Thermococcus sp.; assembly: GCF_027012695.1. Classification (GTDB taxonomy): domain Archaea; phylum Methanobacteriota_B; class Thermococci; order Thermococcales; family Thermococcaceae; genus Thermococcus. Next base: position 12,312 of record NZ_JALUYR010000017.1, on the reverse strand, counting down.
AGGAGATAGGTAGGAGTTTCCGCTTCATAGCGAGGAACCTCAACCTCACTCCAAAGAAGCTCTTCGTAAAGCCAACCGATTACGTCAACAAGTTCGCCGACGAGCTCGGGCTGAGCGAGAAGGTGAGGCGGAGGGCAGTGGAAATACTCGAGGAGGCCTATAAGAGGGGACTGACGAGCGGCAAGAGCCCCGCCGGCCTCGTGGCCGCGGCCCTCTACATAGCCAGCCTCATGGAGGACGAGAGAAGAACCCAGAGGGAAGTTGCTGAAGTTGCCCGTGTCACAGAGGTGACTGTAAGGAACAGGTATAAGGAACTGGTGGAAAAGCTAAACCTCAAGATACCCCTCTAACGGAACCAGCTCTCGAGGGTCCGCTGTCTTCCACTCTTCACGGCTTTCTTGAGCCTCTCGATACCGTTTCTCACCCTTTCCTCACTGAAATCCCTTTCGTCGCAGAGGAACTTCAGGAGACCCTCTTCGTCAGGCTCGCGCCATTTCAGGGTATAATCGTCGGTGACCGGTGGATTGAGGAAGAACTCCTTTATCGCGTAGAGATCAACGTCGCTCTCTTTGTTGTACTTCCTGAGGGGATCCTTTGTGTGCCTGACGATGGCCAGAGCCTTTTTCGGTCCGATTCCCTTTATTCCACCGGGGTTGTAGTCCGTTCCTACGAGAATGGCAAGCTCAACCAGTTTTTCCCTGTCTATGCCGAGCTCCTTTAGAACCTCCTCCAGGACTATAAGCTCGGGCTTCACCTCGACGTAGGTGTTTCTTCCGGGGAGCTTCCTCCTGCCGGTTATCGTGAGGTTCCTGACGAGCTTAGGCGCCCCGAAGAGGAGCGAATCGTAATCCTGGCTCGCCGAGGCGTAGACGTCTCCCTTCCTGGCCATATAGGCTGCCTGCGCCTCACCCTCACTGGGCGCCTGAACCACGGGGACGCCCATGAGGTGGAGCAGCTTCTTGGCATCGTTTATGAGTTCTTCGTTAACGCGCGTCGCCCTCATCGCGTACTTCTTGGCCTCTTCAATATCTCCTCTCTCAAGGGCCTCGTGCCACTTCTCCTCGGCTTCCTCCCTTGCCTCACGCCTCTTCTCTATCTCGCGCCTTTTGAAGGCAGGCGGTTCCCCATCGAAGACGTAGGCCGGCTTTATACCGTTCTCCATGAGGTTGATCGTCCGGTAGAAGAAGCCGCTCAGGTGGGAGGTTATCCTGCCCTTGGAGTCCATGAGGGGCGTTCCATCGCGCTGCCGGATGTTTGAGAGGAACTGGTACATGGCGTTGAAGGCGTCAACGGCGACCTTCTTTCCATAGAGGTTTCTGAGCTCTATCTCCCTCCTGGGAACGAGCTCTCCGATCTGCACTCCCATCTCAACCACCGTCCAACTTCAGTATTTGCCCTTTCTTTTCTCGGGCTCTATCCCCCTCTCCAGAAGGAACTCCTCGTGCTGGGTCCGTCTCCGCTTCTCCTGGACGTATATCCAGCCCATGACGAACATGAGGGCGGACATTCCAAAGAGGGTCTGCCAGCCAATCTTTGAGTAGTCCGGTGTTACTATAACCTTTCTGACCATGGCCAGGATTCCCAGCTCAACGACGTTGCGCATGCTGACGTGGTGCTCCTCCAGATACATCGACAGGAGCTCGAGAACCTCAAGGAAGATGATTATCATCACAACGGTGTGGAGAACTTCCTCAACGTCGAACCTGTGGATCGTGTCGGTGACGAGGATGAACATCATGTACAGAATGTAGCCCATCGTTATCACTGCCAGACCTATGACAACGGCGTCGAAACCTATGACGAGCCACCTCATAACGATCTTCTCTATCACCGAGGGTTCCCTTCTCATGATTTCCCCTAGGGGAGAGCGGGATAAAAAGCTTTTGACGTCTCCGGATCCGGCATGGTGTTTAACGGCCGTCGAGGTTCTTATCGTCAAAAAGGGAAGGGAAAGGTTTTAACGGCATTTTACGGACATAAAATTGTGAATGTCATTCGAGGTGATAAAAATGGTTGACCCGAACATCGAAGCACTCTTCAGGCCGAAGAGCGTTGCCGTCATAGGCGCCTCAGAGAAGCCCGGAAAGATAGGCTACGCTATCATGAAGAACCTCGTGGAGTACGGCTACGAGGGAAAGATATATCCCGTCAACATAAAGGGCGTCGAGATCAGGATAGGCAACCGCGTCTTCAAGTCCTACAGGAGCATTCTCGACGTTCCGGACGAGGTCGACATGGCGGTTATCGTCGTCCCGGCCAAGTTCGTGCCGCAGGTCGTCGAGGAGGCCGGAAAGAAGGGCGTTAAGGTCCTCCCGATCATAAGTTCCGGCTTCGGCGAACTCGGTCCCGAGGGCAAGAAGGTCGAGGAGGAACTCGTGAAGACCGCCCACAAATACGGCATGAGAATCCTCGGCCCGAACATCTTCGGCGTAGTCTACACCCCGGAGAAGCTCAACGCGACCTTCGGACCCACCGATGTTCTACCCGGTCCGCTCGCGCTGATCAGCCAGAGCGGAGCTTTGGGAATAGCCCTCATGGGCTGGACAATCCTCGAGAAGGTTGGCCTCTCGGCGGTAGTTAGCGTTGGAAACAAGAGCGACATAGACGATGCTGACCTGCTCGAATTCTTCAGGGAAGACGATAACACCAAGGCCATACTCATCTACATGGAAGGAGTAAAGGACGGAAGGCGCTTCATGGAGGTCGCAAAGAATGTCAGCAAGATCAAACCAATAGTCGTCATAAAGGCCGGAAGGAGCGAGCGCGGTGCAAAGGCAGCAGCAAGCCACACCGGTTCCCTCGCGGGAAGCGACAAAATCTACGATGCGGCCTTCAAGCAGGCCGGGATCATAAGGGCCTACACCATCGAGGAGGCCTTCGACTACGCCCGGGCCCTCAGCAACCTGCCCGAGCCGGCTGGAGAAAACCTCGTAATAATCACCAACGGCGGTGGGATAGGCGTTATGGCCACAGACGCCGCCGAGGAATCTGGCCTGCACCTATACGACAACCTGGAGGATCTCAAGGCCTTCTCGAAGTATATGCCTCCTTTCGGCTCCTACAAGAACCCCATTGACCTAACTGGTATGGCCGGAGCCGAGAGCTACGAAGGGGCCATCAGGGAGGCCCTCAGAAACCCCAACATCCACAGCGTGGCGGTCCTCTACTGCCAGACGGCTGTGCTCGACCCGAGGGATCTGGCGGAGATAGTCATCCGCGAGTACAACGAGGCCGGCAGGAACAAGCCCATGGTGGTTGCGATAGTCGGCGGCATAGAGGCCAAGCACGCCATTGACCGTCTCAACGAGGAGGGCATTCCCGCTTATCCCGAACCGGACAGGGCGATAAAGTCCCTGGCAGCACTCTACCGCTGGAGCAGGTGGAAGGCCAAGCAGAGGGGGGAGTGATCCCCGCGATAACCTTTTAATCTTTTGAACCCTACAGGGGTTATGGCGCCCGGCCCTATAGCCTCGGTTGAGCTATCCCTGACCCTTCTGGTGCTCACCCTCTGGTTAACATATATTTTAACCGGTGGTCGGTTCGGTGGGCTTCCGGATGCTCCCTTCGTCAGCATCTACGCCCGTGGCTTTCCTGCACGACTCTGGGGGCTGACCATCGGGTTCGTCATTCTCCTCGATCTGGCCCTCTACCATCTTATCGGGGAGATCAGCCCACTGGTAGCTCACCTTCTCCTCCTGATGATGTCGGTCTTCGTATTTTCGCCCAGCTACGTTAGGGAACGGATCGTCGAGGCGGTTTGCACGACGGGAAGGGGGGACGGCACATCACACTTCGAATTTCCCAGGGGACGCGACTTCCACTTCAAAATCCCAATGGAAGAGCTCGGGAGGATTTCGCCCCTGGCCAAAAACTCGGCCCGACTCGTTACTTCCTCGAACGGGAGGCTTCACAACCTCGTGGTGATAACCTTCGTGGTCCTCGTCTACATCATTCAGAGACTCCTGAACCTGTACCTGGTCTATGGGGGAGACGAGCTCGCCTACTGGCGGAGCGTGTACCACGGAAGCAGACTGGTATTCGGGGCGGCGTTTACCTACGATGTCGTTACCATGGTCGTCTACGCCTTTGCCATCTCCTTCACCATAAGTTTCCTGAAGTTCCTGCTGGCAACGGCAACCCTCTACATCTACTTCAGCGAGGACGGAGCCAGAAAGTTTTACGATCACCTGAGGAAGGACATCAGCGATCCCCTTTCGTTGAGAACGTCCGAGGCACTGGAGGACATAGCGCGAAACTTCTCCAACCTGAAGGCCACTTTCCTGTGGGTGTTCACCGTGATATTCTCGGTCGTCAAGAGGGTGATTTTCGTATCCCTTGCTCTCGTCCTCTACATCGGTTACAAAGTTTCCCAGAACCGCCCCGACCTGGGGAACATCGGATCCCCCCTCCACCTGCTTGAGGGCATGGTATTCCAGCTGAGGCTCGGCTACCTGAGGGACCTCGTCCTCGAGATGAACCTCCACTCCCTCGACGGTCTAGTCCTCTCGACAATACTGGTGGGCATCGTGGGGATGATCCTCGCAATGTCGCTCTACCTGATGTTCAAGTTCACGGGGGACATCACCTACCGCTTCAACGACGGAATCGAGAGGATAGCCTTCGATCTGAGCCGCGAAGACGTTAAACTGCTGGACGGGATAATCGGACTCGCCCCCAAGGAGCGCGAGAAGTGGGGGAACCTTCAAACGCTGGTGGTGGCCGTTGGAGTGCGGAACGCCATCGTGGGAAGGTATCTCGACGGAATGAAGAGGCAGGTCTCCCTGTTCTGGGACTTCCCGATAAGAACTCCCGATGCGTTCCAGCTAGTCATTCTGCTCATCGGCTACGTTTTCCTCGTCTACGAGTTCATAGGGAATGCCTTCATCAAGACGATTCTCGTTTCATCGGTTGGATTGGGGGGCATCATCGGGCTGCTCTTCCTCCTGTTCTCGATGTCCCCCAGGGACGAATAGGGGCAACCCTTTAAACATGCCCCACCAACATCCCGGGGTGATGACATGAGGGTGGCGCTCATCAGTGACGTTCACTCCAACTGGGAAGCCCTCCGGGCGGTGTGGAGGGAAATCCGGGGAGCAGACGTCATCCTGTGCATGGGTGATCTGGTCGGTTACGGAGCTTCTCCAAACGAGGTCGTTGAGTTCGTGAGGAAGGAGATGGAGAAGCGGACCTTCCTCTGCATTAGGGGGAACCACGACAACGCGATAGCCTTCGGCGCCGATTGGGCCTTCAATCCCTACGCCCGGGAGGCAGTGAGGTGGCATCAGCGGGTTATGAGCATCGAGAACCTTGAGTTCCTCAGGAGGCTCCCCGTGAGGGGACTCTTCACCGACGACACCGGCCGGAGCTATCTCCTCATCCACGGATCGCCTAGGGCACCACTCGACGAGTACCTCTTCCCATGGCTTCCGGATAGCGAATTCAGGGCCGTCCTGAGCTACGTAAAACAGGACGACCTGTTAGTGGGACACACCCACATCCCGATGCTCAAGATCTTTGACGGGAGGCGGATAATAAACCCCGGAAGCGTCGGCCAGCCCCGGGACGGCGACTGGAGGGCGGCATACGCGGTTATGGACACCGGGAAGGAGCTGCCGGACAACGTTGAGTTCCACCGCGTTGAATACAACGTGGAAGAAAGTGCGAGGAAGATAATCGAGGCGGGTCTTCCAGGGTTCCTGGCGGAAAGGCTTTACGATGGACGCTAGAGTTCCCCTTCGAGGGGGGATTTCTCATCCTTCTGCCTGACAACGGGTTTCCTCAGCTTGGATTTGACCGCGAGCTTTGTGGAGTCTATGATTATTACCTCTCCAACGCTCTTCACGGCACTGACCGGTATCAGGAGAAGGCCCTCGTGGTCCGTCACGAACTCGCTCGTGTCTATGTCCTCGTCGGGTTCGGCCACGATAACGAGAATGTCCCCGGTTTCCTCATCGAAACTGAGGTCGTAGACCCAGCCCAGCCTTATTCCCGTGTCGGTTATCAGCTCCACGTCCCTAAGCTTGGAAGCCATTATCCTGACCATCTTAGCCACCCCTCGGTTCAGTCGTGTAGGCGTTTGGACGCCAACGTATAAAACCTTTTCCAAAAGAAAAGAAGGGATCAGAAGGTGTAATAGTCCGGTCCGCCCGTCTTATCCTTCCCGCGCTTCCTGTTCTCCTCGAAGTTACGATAGTACTCGAGCATGTAGGGGGTTATGCTCGGGCGCACCTTCTGGAGGGCAGCTTCGAAGTCCCTCCTTGAGACCTTCAGCCGCTCAAGGAATTCCTCATCTTCCCTTTCCACTACCTCCGCAGGAAGCTCAGCCATTATCCTGCGCATCGCCGTCAGAGCCGCTTCCCTCACGAGGGCCTCGATATCGGCACCGGTGTATCCCTCGGTCCTCCTGGCGAGCTCCTCGAGATCCACGTCCTCGGCGAGGGGAACGCGCCTCGTGTGAACCCTGAATATCTCCAGTCTGGCCTTCTCGTCCGGAGCAGGAACCAGTATCAGCCTGTCAAACCTTCCCGGCCTCAGCAGAGCCGGATCAATGATATCCGGCCTGTTGGTTGCTCCAATGACGACCACACCGCTGTTCTCCTGGATTCCATCCATCTCCGTCAGGAGCTGGTTGATGAGCCTGTCGGTAACGCGGTTGACGTCGGTTCCCCTGCGAGGAGCGATGGCGTCAATTTCGTCGATGAAGATTATCGTCGGAGCCGCCTGTCTGGCCTTCCTGAAGATCTCGCGGATGTTCTTCTCGGTTTCACCGACCCACTTGCTCAGCACTTCCGGACCCTTAATGGCTATGAAGTTAGCCTGACTCTCGTTCGCTACCGCTTTAGCCAGCAGAGTCTTACCCGTTCCCGGCGGACCATAGAGGAGTATGCCCTTCGGCGGCGTTATGCCGAGTCCCTGGAACGCCTCGGGGTACTTGAGTGGCCATTCGACGGCTTCTCGGAGTTCCTGCTTCACATCCTCAAGTCCGCCTATGTCCTCCCAGCGGACGTTCGGGATCTCGATGAGTACTTCCCTGAGGGCCGAGGGTTCGACCATCTTCAGCGCCTCGTAGAAGTCGTTCTTCCTCACGCGGAGCTCCTGGAGAACCTCCGGTGGAATTCTCTCCTGATCTGGACTTATCTTGCCCTCGTTGATGAGTCTCCTCAAAACTACCATGGCGGCCTCTCTCGCGAGCGCGGCCAGATCGGCACCGACGAAGCCGTGGGTTCTCTCCGCGATCTCATCGAGCATCGAATCTATCAGCCTGAGCCTGACCTCCGCGTAAATGTCTCCCTCTCCCTTGAGGACCTCCTTAACCTCTCCCCCGTTCTTCGCCTTCGCCACTCTCTCCCGGAGCCTCTTGATCTTTTTCGTGTCGAGGGATCCCCGCCCGGCCAGTTCATCCAGCACCCGAAGAACGGTCTCCTTCTCGTAATCCGGTTCAAGGGGCATTCCCCTTGTGTGGATCTGGAGTATCTCCTTCCTGCCCTGCTTGTCCGGAACGCCCACTTCGATCTCCCTGTCGAAGCGTCCGGGCCGTCTCAAAGCTGGGTCGATTGCATCGGGTCTGTTGGTAGCTCCTATGACGATGACCTTTCCGCGGTTCTTGAGACCGTCCATGAGGGTGAGCAGCTGGCTCACAACGCGCTTCTCGACCTCTCCAACCACTTCCTCCCTCTTCGGAGCTATCGCATCAATCTCGTCGATGAAGATTATCGCAGGAGCATTCTCTTCTGCTTCTTTGAATATCTCCCTCAGCCTTTCCTCGCTCTCTCCATAGAACTTGCTCATTATCTCCGGTCCGTTTATCGCTATGAAGTGCGCATTCGCCTCGTTGGCAACGGCCTTGGCAAGGAGCGTCTTACCCGTTCCCGGCGGACCGTAGAGCAGGACTCCCTTCGGCGGCTCGATTCCAAGGCGCTCGAAGAGTTCCGGGTGCTTGAGCGGGAGCTCGACCATCTCGCGGATCTTCTGTATCGCGTCGCTCAGACCACCTATGTCCTCGTAGGTTACCTCCGGGATGGCCTCCTCGCGCACCTCGACCGCCTGAGGGAGAACCTCCACCTCGGTGTTGTAGGTTATCTGAACTATCCCCTTGGGAACGGTGTTGACCACCACGAACTTGAGCTCGCCGAAGCCGAGGGGCATGGCCTCGAAGAGTCCCCTCAGAAGCTCGTCGAAGGGGGAACCGCCGTAGTAACTCTCGCTCCTGTTGCTCGCGACGACGAGGTCGCCCTTGACCACAGGTCTTCCGAGGAGGTTCCTCTTAACCATGTCCCCCGGGATCTGGATGAAGACACCCCTCTGGGCAGGGGCCAGCACGACCTTTTTGGCCTCCTGGACCTCGGCCTTTGCAACGGTTACGTAGTCTCCTATGCTCACGCCGGCGTTTCTCCGGGTGTAGCCGTCCATCCTTATTATGTCCATCCCGCGGTCGTCTGGATGGGGGTTGGCGACTATCGCCGCCGTGGAGCGCTCGCCGATGAGTTCGACTATTTCACCCGGCTCTACACCGAGCTGCTTCTGATACTTGCGATCAAAGCGAACGATACCCCTCCCGACGTCCCTCTTCAGGGCCTCCGCAACGCGGAGCTTGATTTTCTCATACCTCTCGTCTCCCTTACCGAAGATCATCCCAAACCCCTCCTCTGTCTCTCAATTGCCTCCTCCAGGGTGAGGTTTCCCAGGGCCACTTCCCTCGCGAGTTTCGACGATATTGTGATCGTCCCGCTCATCTCCCTGCTCCTCCTCTTTATGTGCTCTATCTCCCTCCTCGTGGGTTCCCCCACCCCGAGGAGCTCCCCGATCCTGACCTCCCTGCCCTCGCGAAGGCCGATGTTTATGGCCGCAACTATGTCCTGAACCTGCGAGACATCCAGTCCACCGACCTTCGGGGTGGTCCTGGCCTCGTTGACGAGAAGAACAGGATAATCCTCCCCAAGAACTTTCGCCAGGCTTTTAAGCATCATGACGCGCTGCCGCTTCGCTCCGTGGCCGATCTTTATTCTCGCACCGGGGTACTTTTCAAGGAGCTCCACAACGACGTCAACGTCCCGGGGGCTCTTCAGGTGGTGCACCTCCACAACGCGATTGTCCGCGACGACGCTCAGACCGGGTCTCTCCCCCGGATCAATGGCTATGTAGACCCTTTTAAACCTCTCCCTGCCCCAGAGTTTTGCGAGCAGCTCATCTATGAATCCCTCATCCCTAACGGCAACCTTGGAGGGAAAGGCTATACTCCCGCACTCGGGCTCCGAGGTCAGCACCACCTCAACGTCAAAGGGAACCTCCTCCCCGGGGCGCAGACTGAGGAAGGGAATCCTGTATTCTCGCAGAACCTTAGTGGCGAGATAGTATACCCTCGGATTGTCCGTTACGATAGCAACCCTCATGGTCATCAATCCTCGCCCACCAATTAAAAACCTTTTTTGAAGTCTCCCAAAATCGGCCGGTGAGGGCTCCAAAAGGATCGGAAAAATTTTATAAGCTTCCGCGGCGAGATATCAGCGGGGATTGGGATGCAGCCTCCTGAGAAAAAGAAGAGGGTTGTCGATGAGTTCGACGAGGAACTCCCGGAGGAGGAACTCCTTGAGGAGGACTGGGAGGACGAGATGGAGGAAGACTGGGAAGAGGAGTGGGATGAAGATTGGGATGAAGACGAGGAGTGGTAACCCTTCGTCCAGGCATCCCCGAAGCGGAGTAAACACCTCCGCTTACGTAATTCATTTATACGACAACGCTTTTCCCCTTCCGGTGGTTGAATGGCGTTCCTGAAGGTTATTCCCCTTGAGAAAGCTCTGGAGGTTGTGGACTCACTCCCCCTGGAACCCGAAATGGAGAGGATCTCCCTCGAGGAAGCCCTCGGCAGGGTTCTGGCAGAGGACACGGTTTCTCCCATAGACGTCCCACCCTTCAACAGGGCAACCGTGGATGGCTACGCCCTCAGATCAGAGGATACATTCATGGCCAGCGAGAGCGAGCCGATCCGGTTAAAGGTAGTTGGCGAGATAAACGCGGGGGACACTCCAGAAATCGAGCTCAACCCGGGCGAGGCAGTTTACGTCTCAACCGGTGCGCCCCTTCCAAAGAACGCCGACGCGGTGGTTCAGTTCGAGGACGTTGACCGGAAGGGAAACGAGGTCCTGATCTACAAGCCCGCCTATCCAGGCCTTGGTGTCATGAAGGCCGGAACCGACATTCCCCGGGGCAAGGGGATTCTCAAACGCGGAACCCGGCTGACCTTCAAGGAAACGGCCCTTCTCTCGGCCGTGGGGCTTTCCAGGGTTAAGGTGTTCAGGAAGCCCCGCGTGGCAGTCATAAGCACCGGAAACGAGCTCGTTCTCCCCGGGGAGGAGCTCAAGCCGGGCCGGATCTACGACATCAACGGCAGGGCGATAACCGACGCGGTTCGGGAACTCGGTGGAGAGGCGGTGTTTCTGGGAATAGCCAGGGACGACCGGGAGAGCCTGAGGACCCTGGTTGAGAAGGGAATTGAGTGCTGTGACATCGTCATCCTCAGCGGGGGCGCGAGCGGAGGCATAAGGGACCTGACGAGCTCGATCATCGAGGAGCTCGGTGAAGTGAAGGTCCACGGCATAGCCATACAGCCGGGCAAACCAACCATAATAGGCCTCATCGATGGGAAGCCCGTCTTTGGCCTCCCCGGCTATCCCACAAGCTGCCTGACCAACTTCACCCTCCTCGTTGCGCCGCTTCTAAGGAGGCTCATAGGAAGGGAGAGTGAGGTCAGGAAGGTTAAGAAGAGGCTCGCCCACAAGGTCTTCTCGGTCAAGGGCAGGAGACAGTTCCTCCCGGTTAGAATAGAGGGCGATAAAGCGGTGCCGATACTCAAGGGAAGCGGGGCCGTTACGAGCTTTGTCGATGCCGACGGCTTCATTGAGGTCCCGGAGAATGTTGAGATACTCGAGGCCGGGGAAGAGGTCGAGGTTACCCTCTTCGGATGACGGAGAAAACCTTTTTTAGAATCTCTTCCCCCTCTTTCCAGGTGGAAGCGATGCTCGACATAAAGCTCATCCGCGAAAACCCGGAGCTGGTAAAGAGGGACCTTCTTAAGAGGGGCGAAAGGGAGAAGGTCAAATGGATTGACGAGATCCTCGAACTTGACAGGAAGTGGCGCGAAAACCTGAGGAAGATAAACGCCCTGAGAAAGGAGCGCAACCAGCTCGCTGTGCAGATAGGCAGGCGCAAAAAGGCCGGAGAGCCAATAGACGACCTGCTCGCGAGGAGCAACGAGATAGTGAAGCAGATTGAAGAGCTTGAAAAGGAAGTCGAGAAACTGAAAAAAAGGATAGATTACTACCTCTGGAGACTCCCAAACATCACCCACGAGAGCGTCCCCGTTGGAGAGAGCGACGAGGACAACGTTCCGATAAGGTTCTGGGGCAAAGCTAAGGTCTGGGAGGGCTTCCTTGGAAGCTTTAAGGAGCAGAGTCTCGGGAAGATGGAGTACGAGGTCTTAAGCTGGAGACCGAGGCTCCACGCTGACATGCTCGAGCTTTTGAAGGGCGCCGATCTGGAGAGGGCGGCAAAGGTTAGCGGCTCGCGCTTCTACTACCTCCTTAATGAGCTCGTCATACTCGATTTAGCTCTAATCCGCTTCACCCTCGACAGGCTCATAGAGAAGGGCTTCACGCCGGTTATACCGCCCTACATGGTCAGGCGCTTCGTGGAAGAGGGAGCAACGACCTTCGAGGACTTTGAAGATGTGATCTACAAGATCGAGGGGGAGGACCTCTACCTCATCCCGACGGCTGAACACCCGCTGGCTGGAATGCATGCCAACGAAATCCTTGACGGAAAGGATTTACCGCTCCTCTACGTAGGCGTTAGTCCCTGCTTCCGGAAGGAAGCTGGAACCGCTGGAAAGGACACGAAGGGAATCTTCCGCGTTCACCAGTTCCACAAGGTCGAGCAGTTCGTGTACGCTAGGCCGGAGGAGAGCTGGGAGTGGCACGAGAAAATCATAGGGAACGCGGAGGAGATATTCCAGGCTTTGGAGATACCGTACAGGGTGGTCAACATCTGCACCGGCGATCTGGGCTATGTAGCAGCTAAAAAGTACGATATCGAGGCCTGGATGGCGGGCCAGGGCAAGTTCCGCGAGGTTGTTTCAGCGAGCAACTGCACCGACTGGCAGGCGAGGCGCTTGAACATCCGCTTTAGAGATAAAACCCACGAGAAGCCGAAGTTCGTCCACACGCTCAACTCAACGGCGATAGCCACGTCGAGGGCTATCGTAGCTATCCTCGAGAACCACCAGACGGAGGAAGGCATTGTAAAGCTCCCGAGGGCGCT
>NZ_JALUYR010000016.1 GCF_027012695.1 Thermococcus sp. | reverse complement strand
AAATTGAAACCGTTCCTCGATTGGGTGGAGGGCAAAAGCGAAAGGCTCCTCAAAGAGTTCTACGTTGCCACTTTCGACTTTTCCACAAAGTACACCCTCTATCTGACCTACCACCGCTACGGCGACGAGAGGGAAAGGGGCGAGGTTCTGGCAAAACTCAAGGAGGTCTATTTAAAGGAGGGGCTCATCCCCGATAGGGAGCTCCCCGACTACCTCCCCCTCATATTGGAGTTCGCCTCTTTGGAGCACACCGAAAAGGGGAGGGAGATTTTGACCGAATACCTCAAAGAGGTTGAAAAGGTACACAAAAACCTCAAAGAGGACGGGAACCCTTACGCCCACCTCTTTGAGGTGCTCTTGGATACGCTCCGTTCGGGGGAACCTACCCTCTCAAAGGTTCCCCAAGATAAATAGGAGGTGTTAGCCATGCACGCAGAAACCGCTCAGGTTGGCATCACCGACTACCTGTTTTGGGTAGCCCTGCCCTACGCCGTCTTGGCGATTTTCGTTCTGGGGCATATCTATCGGTATATAACCGACCCCATGAGCTGGACCTCAAAGTCGAGCGAACTGCTCGAGAAGAAACTCCTGAGGTTCGGCAGTATGCCCTTCCACTACGGGATAATCCTCGTTCTGGCGGGGCACGTTATAGGGCTTCTCATTCCCAAAGCGGTGCACGAAGCGTTTGGTTTGAGCGACTACGTTTACCACATCATCGCGGTAATAGGCGGGCTCTTTGCCGGTTTTTTGACGCTGCTGGGGCTAATAGTCCTAACCTACAGGCGGTTTGCGATTAAAAGGGTGCTCGCAAACAGCAGCGCCGGCGATATTGTCGTTTTGGTGCTGCTGCTTTTGGTAGTCCTGGCGGGTCTAACGGCTACCCTTAGCAATATCGACGGCTCCTTCGACTACAGGGAAAACATAGCTCCCTGGCTGAGGGGCATTTTGACCCTCCGACCCGACCCCACCCTAATGGTAGACGTTCCGATAATCTTCAAGCTCCACATCTTCCTCGTTATGCTGCTTTTTGCCGTATGGCCCTTTACCCGTTTGGTCCACGTTCTCAGCTTCCC
>NZ_JALUYR010000015.1 GCF_027012695.1 Thermococcus sp. | reverse complement strand
AGGACTTTGCCTACTACCTTCAGAAGGTTCCGGGAGCCTTTCTGGCGCTGGGCATAAGGAACGAGGAGAAGGGGATAATCTACCCGCCCCATCACCCGAAGTTCAACGTTGATGAGGACGTCCTCTACCTGGGAACGGCCATGGAGGTTGCCCTGGCCAAGGAGTTCCTCAGGTGAGGGCCTTTCCTATTATCGGCACTTTTCCCTTCTTTTCCGCCCCTAACAACTCAGCCGTCTCCGCATCTAGGACCGTCAGAACCTTCTCAAAGCCCAGCTCTCCCGCCCTGGCGATTGCCTTTGGGATGTCCTCCCTGCGGCCCCAGAGAAAAAGGGCCACCTTTCCAGGCCTTCCGGGAAGGGACTTCAGGGCGTAGTAGGAATTCCCGGCTTTTCCATCCTCTACGAGTTCTTGAATTCCGGCGAAGAGATCTCTGAATCTCGAAAACCACATATCGTAGGAGCTTTGAAAGCGACCTGCAACGAGTTCAAGGGACTTCACAGTCTCCCACGGAAAGTGGCGAAGGGGCTTAACCTCTGCTGGCTCGAACTCTCCAGCTGGAACCTCCACGAGCAGACCCTTGTAGAGAAGTTCATCAAAGCCCAGCTTCCTGTAAAAGCCCATTGCATCCTCGTCCGGCTGGGTGGTTATAATCTCAACCATTCTTTCCCGCGCAGTTTTCTCAATGAACTCAACGATGGCCCTTCCAACGCCCCTCTTCCTGAAATCCGGGTGGACTTCGATGACGTCGAGGTGCGCTATTTTTCTCGTTTTCCCACCAATTGGCTCCTCCGAGAATAAGACCTCGGCCTCGCCAACTATTTTTCCGTCGAGTTCTGCAACAACAGGGAGCTGACCATCAAGGAGGAGGTTGTTGAGGTGTATCGCGAGCGTTTCAAGGCTCATCCAGGGCCCGCCGGAGGAGTAGCGCTCAAGTAAGCTTCCCCCGATGTCTTCACCGGCGGTGTGGACTTCGACTATGGCCTTAACATCGTCAAGTGTCGCCTTCCTGATAATCATCGCCCTCACCGAGGTAGCCAAACTTCCTCAGGATGTGGGTTACCGCCTCCGCTCCCCCGTCACCGTA
>NZ_JALUYR010000014.1 GCF_027012695.1 Thermococcus sp. | reverse complement strand
GGACGAGCCTTCCAATCTGATAGATTCCGGGGATTAAACGCGGACTCCACCGCATAAAGCTTTCCCTATCCAATGCCGAGCCAGATATGTGGACGTTGCCTTCATCAACGGCTTTAACCCTCCTCCATTCAGCCGAGTCAAGCATCTCGTCCCTTATACCTTTGAGCCTCTCCCGGTTTGTCAGAACGCTCGTCAAAAGGAATAGGTGGTCAGCATCGCTGAAACGCCTGATGAAGTCCTCCTTTTTGAGGGGATAGACCTTCCTTTCCGTTCTCAGTCTCTTCCCGAGGCTCTCGGCGTGGGCCTTCTCGACCGCGTCGCTTATTACGTTTGTGCCAGTTACGACGTTTATCCCGCGGTAGAGCATAACCACCCTCGGCTTTTCTTCAAGCGATTGGGTTACCTCTCCGATCCTCGCGAGGTGCTTTTCGTAGAACCCGCCGAGCTTTGAGAAGTCCCCGCCGGTTTTTTCGGCTATCAGCCTGCTCCCTTCAATGAGGTTTTCGACCGTTAAGAAGTCGAGGAGAAGAACATCCGCGCCAATCCGTTCGGCAAAGGAGTACAGCTCGCCCGAGGAGTGGAGGTTCTCAACCCTGAAGTCGAGAATTAGTTTCGGCTTTATTCCCTCAAGAACGTCCCAGTACGTCTTCTTCGTCCTCTTGAGGTATTTGCCAATAACTGGCCTGTCCTTCAGCTCGGGGAGGCAATAGTCGAGCCTGATTTCCTCGTTTACCCCAGCTATTTCGTCCCCTTTTCCAACCAGCTTGACGATTTCCGCGAGGCTCGCAGGGAAGACCGCTATCATTTTTCCACCTCAAAATGGAAATCAGGAGAGGAAGGGATAGAACGTCTGGACGAACTCCTTCGCTTTGTCTTCCCAGTTGGGGTAGTAGTCGGGATAGATGGCTTTTCCGATGACCCAGATTCCAACGGCCATCCTCGGGCTCCAGCGGAGGAAAGAATCCTTCCCCATGTCGGCCCTCAGTATTACGACGTTGCCCTCGCGGACGGCCTTTATCTGTCTCCACGCATCGTCGCTCAGCATTTCCTTTTTAAGCTCCTCAACCTTCTCGTACGGCGTTACTG
>NZ_JALUYR010000013.1 GCF_027012695.1 Thermococcus sp. | reverse complement strand
CGTCTAGGGAGGCTTCTTGAAGAGTCGGACATCTTCTGGGACAGAGTTGAAGAGATTGAAGAGTATAAACCCGAACACCCATGGGTCTATGACCTCCAGGTTCCGGGGCACCACAACTTCATCGCCAGCGATATCTTCGTCCACAACAGCCAGCTTCTCCGCTACGTGGCCAATTTAGCTCCGAGAGCGATTTACACGAGCGGTAAGAGCAGTTCGGCCGCGGGACTGTGTGTTGCTCCTGACTCCATTGTAACCACAGACTCGGGAGCGTTTGAGATTGGAAAGCTTACGGAGAGCTGGATGAATGAAGTTGGCGCCCTTGAATACGATGACGGAATCCAGCACGCCCCGTACCTGGGAAAAAGTGTCTCCCTTGAGAACTGGAAGATTAAAGAAGCCCCTCTAAGCAGAGTCTGGAAGCTCAAGGCTCCCACAAGGCTTGTGAGGATAACCACCATAACAGGGAAGAGCCTTGTAACGACCCCTGAGACAAAACTCCTGACGCTCGGTGAGGGCAAGTTTGAATGGGTCAAAGCTCATGGCATAACTGCAGGGGCGTATATCGCCACTGTGAGGAAGTTAAAAGTTACGGAAAAACCCCTCAATGTCATGGAACTAGTTTCAGACCTCGATGAGCTGGTGCTCTACGGCATAAAGAGAGACGTCAAGAGATTGATTGAGAAAATCGTCGCGGAGAAGGGAATCACCAAGAGAGAGCTGGCCAAGCTTTTGGGCGTCAGCGAGAACATGGTCTACTACAACTGGGTCAACGAGAAAGCGCGGGGTAACATAACAATGAAGCACCTCAAGAATCTCGCGGAGCTGGCAGGCGAAGAGGTTACTGTGATAAAACCCTCAGAAGTTGCACTTCAGGATGGCAGAAGGATTAAGCTGCCAGAGGTTGTGGACGAAAGACTCGCCTACTTCGCTGGGTTGGTAGCCGGTGACGGAGACGTATCAAAGGCTGGCTGGGGTATCTCCGTAAGGTTCTCGAACGGCAATTCTGAACTGAGAAGAGAGTTTGCTAACCTCGTAAGGGAACTCTTTGGAATAGATGCAAAGGAGAGCGTTGGGGAGGGAAGGGTTC
>NZ_JALUYR010000012.1 GCF_027012695.1 Thermococcus sp. | reverse complement strand
CACCGTGGTCGTGTCCCATTCCGTGGGCCGGAGCTGAGCTCAGTATCTCGTCAACTTTCTCTTGAGGAAGCACCTGGGCAGTGTAGGTCACGCCCATGGCCTCAAGCTGGCCCACGAAGGCCCTGAGGTGGTTCTCGCTGCCGGCCATGAGGTTGCTGTAAACAGCTTTTATGTCCTCGTTGTCGGTCTCTGAAATCCACTTCTCAAGGTCCTCTATGTCGGTCTCTTCGATGAGCGCTCCCACCTTGAGGGCATCAATAACGCTCTTGCTCCCCTGTTCAACCAGCTGGTTGTAGAGGGCCTGGAGTTCCTCGTTCTGGAAGACTCCAACCTGGTCGAGCGTGTCCGGAGCCGTCAGGTTGTACTTCTCAATCAGGCTCAGCACAGCGTCCATATGCCTCTGCTCGCTGTTAGCTATGTTGCTGAACACAGTCAGTCCGGTCTCGTTGTAGAGCGTGAGGTAGACGTCCCTGGCGAGCTTTTCCTCCTCCACCATGTAGAGCAGGCCGTTAATCTCGTCCTCACTCAGAGGAGCGTAGTAAGTTGTTGGTATTGTGGGAGTTACAACGCTCTGGGCGGTTCCTGCATAGGGGTTTGGTCCCGGCTGGCCCCTCCATGCCGAGACTCCCCCGAGGGTCATTCCTATTAACAGGGCAATCAGCCCCAATCCAAACCACATCTTTCTCATGTTCTCAACCTCCTGCATGTGTAAGTTCAATATTACATATGTGCAAGTGGTTTATAAAGTTTACGGTTCTGACAAGGCAAACGTTATTAACTGCAGGTCCAAATCCCAATCATGGGCAACTTCATAATGGCATTCAAAGAGCCCATGCTCGCTTTGAGCAACGCCCCTCATCGCGGAGGATTAACTGAGGCCAGAGGATTCTTCTTTCTGAAGGTTCCCAAGAACTACTCCGGAGATTACAAGAAGGACTGCCTGGTCTTCGAGCGGGAGAACGGACTTGAAAACTTTGTTGGTTTCATGACAGCTGCTGACGTGGGAAAAGTCATCTCCATAGCAAAAAGCGGGGAAGTTACTGCCTATGTCACCGCTGGAATAACAAATCCAGCAATAGCCGGTGAAGTTCCTCCGCCATGGAAGCCGGGAACGATAAACATCGCCCTCGTAATCGAGGAAGGATTAACGGTCGGTGCCATGGCCAACGCGGTAATGACGGCAACCGAGGCGAAAACCTACACACTTCTGAAACTCGGTTACAACGCCACCGGGACGACGAGTGATGGAATCGGGGTTTTTGCATTTGAAGGAAAAAAAGAGTGGGCGGGAACGGCGACGGAGCTTGGCTTAAACATCGGGAGGGCTGTTAGAGAGGCCCTGGAGGAGAGCTTGAGGAAGTGGGAAAAGACGAGAAGAGTCGGCGATAATCCTTAAGGATATCCTACTGCGTGCGGATGAATGGAATTACACGGACAATTATAAGGAAGACATAACCGGGTTATACATTAGATGAGGATTGGTTTTAATTGAATCCCATCTGTTTGGCACAACTCCCTCAGGCATTTGGTTATCAACCTTTGGCTTGAGTAATGTTTATATGCTATTATGCCTTAGTAATTTAGACGTAAACTTGCTGGGGGGGTCGATGCGGAAGCGTGCATTACTGGCCATACTGGTGGCTTTACTTGTGGTTGGAGCGTACGGTGCCTACGTGCTCAGCTACCCCAAGTACCCCGAAGTTAAGGGTTGCGTGAACCCGTTCGCAGTCACAAAACCTGTGAACAGGGTTCAAGAGAACTGGTCAAAAGCTCACGTATTCTTCAAACTGGTTATTACCAGAGACTTCTGGAAGCTGGCCAAACCCTGGGACGTTAATTACTCCAATGTTAGGGTTGTTAGGCACACGGTTGACTACAATGGCGAGAAAGTAACCATGCTCGCCATGGGAATTCCCCTAAAGGACAAGAAGCATGTCATAGCCCTTTACGAGTTCTCAAAACCAGTGCAGGGGGTGAAGATAAGGGGATATCTATTTAAGGTGCCTGAAACAAAGGATGGAACTATAAGGACAGCAGCTATTACAACAAACGGGATGTACACACCCACCAACAGCTGTCCACATGAGTGCCAATCTGATTCTGATTGTCCCATAACATACCATTGCAATGAGTACTGCTGTAGTGTGGACTGGACCAGGGCAATTCACTGTTGCTGGGGATGTGTCTTTGCATGTGCAAATCCTGTAACCTGTGTTCTCTGCATTGAAACAGTGTGCCCATGGTGTGTGGAAGACAACTGCATCCAGTGGGGAAGTGAATGTGAAGGTGGATGGGTTCCGGGACCTTAAGAGGATGATAGCATGAAGGTCGAAGAAAAAGCTTCCCTTCCCCTGGTGTTTGTTTTTCTGGTTCTTCTTCTATCATTGATCTGGACGGGTAATGGAGGATATGGTACAAAATTACGGATCTCTCTCGTGCTAACATCTCCACTTCTGGTTGCCGGTGGCGTCATTCTCGCGATTCAGAAGTGGAGAAATAACACGCTACTGGCTTACTCCGCAGGACTTTTGATCCTTGCCGTGGGGTACATAGCGTCGGGTTACATCCTTCTTGGAAAAACAAACGTTTTGTCCGCTATACTCGGCATTCTTATTGGAGCTGCCCTCATACTTAAAAGGTGGGAAGAAACACCCCCCTCCGCTGATGAATCCTGAGTCATGATGCGGGAGACGGGTCATGACGGGAGAACTTGTCCATAACAACTGCATATCGCAAAGATCATCAACCCTCCTCAACTCCATTCATCACTTGCATTAGGCAAACCACTAATGGGGTACCCGCTGCGACCCCGATAGTTTACGCCTACAGGAAAATCACCCCATCTCCGTGAGCCTCCTGTAGAGCTCCTCCACCTTTTCGCTGACCTCTTCCGGCGAGAAGCCGGCCTTCACAGCCAACCAGGTGGCCCCTCCAGCGCCAACCCCTTCCTTGACATAACCCCTCTCATAGTCCCTCAGGCCCTTAAACTCGCTCTTCGAGAAATCGAGGTCAGCGGAATATGTTATTATTCCTATCTCCTTGGCCGTATCCAGGAAGGTCGCGCTCCTATCATTGACCACCCACTTCGTTGTGGCTATCATAAAGCGACTCAAATCCTCACCGAGGGCCTTAAGCAGAGCCGAAACCGCCAACATCTGCGTTCCTCCAGCGAGGACGATGTTTTTCCTGAAGCCGAGGGCAAGGCCTACGACCGTTGCCATCATTGGATCACCAAACTGCCTCAGAGCCTCTAGTGGATTGTCCTTCAGCTGGCCCCTTTCAACGCCAGCCCTCTTGAAAGCCTCGCTGATTACCTTCTCCTTTAGGCTCTGAGGGTTGTCCGGAGAGGCCGAGGAGGTTCTGGCCTCGTAACCGAGTGCCCAGAGGACTGCTTGAGCGGTTGTCGTTCCTCCGGGTGTTGATTCGCCGATAACGAGTTCCCTGATTGGCATCTTGTTGAGTTCCTCACCGAAGAGCTTGGCGCGCTTTATTATCTCGCCGAACTCCGGTAAAGCCGGCTCCCTTCTGAAGTCCCTTCCAACGGCATCGCTTACCTGGACGTGCGGAACGAGGGGTGCTAAATAAGTCCCCCCGCGAACCACGAGAACCGGGAAGTTCGCCAGTTCTTTAGCTGCCTTGGTGATTATAGCCGGAGTTGGATGACCCTCGGGCGTTACTGGAATAACGTCTATTGTCAGGGGCTTCTCGTGGAAGAGGTATTCGGCATCGGCAACGGGTGTTAGCTTCGTTAGTTCGGGCGTTGCTCCGGCCACGCTTATTCCCGAAACCGTGCTTATCTCGGTGTTCCCCAGGACGAGAAGGAAAAGGCTCTCCATTCTGCCCACCGCTGGAGGTTTTATCCAAGGCTTTATATGGCCTTCGGCCAACGTCCCCTGGTGGGAAAATGGGAAAGGCCTTGATGGTTCAGGGGACCTCATCTGGCGCCGGCAAATCCCTCCTCGTCACTGCATTATGCAGGATTTTCTCCAACCTCGGCTACGACGTCGTTCCATTCAAGAGCCAGAACATGAGCCTTAATTCAGCGCCGAGCATCGAAGGAGGTGAAATAAGTCGCGCCCAGTACCTTCAGGCGATAGCCTGCGGAAAGAAGCCGAGCGTGAAGTTTAACCCAATCCTTCTCAAGCCAGAAGGAGAGATGAGGAGCCAGGTCGTCTTCATGGGAAAGCCCATAGGTAGCGTCTCAGCCAGGGACTACATGCTCTCGCGGAAGGAGGAACTTTTTCAAAAGGCAATGAGGGTCCTCGACGAGCTGAAGGAGAGGCACGACCTCGTTTTAATCGAAGGCGCCGGCAGTCCGGTGGAGATTAACCTGAAGGACTACGATATAGCCAACATGCGTGTGGCAAAGCATGCAAACGCGAAAGTAATTCTCGTTAC
>NZ_JALUYR010000011.1 GCF_027012695.1 Thermococcus sp. | reverse complement strand
ACCTATCGCGTGACGGTAAAGGCCTGCAACGAATACCACTGCGAGGTCTATGGCTTCACGGTTTCCGGCTACGGCTACGACTTTGGGTGAGGTTTTTAACCTCCCCGCTTATTCCATTTTGGTGATAACATGGAGAGGATTGTCGAAATTCTGCGCGAAATTCTCGAGATACCTTCTCCAACCGGCTACACCAGGGAGGTTCTTGCGCACATCGAGAAGAGGCTCAACGAGGTTGGAATAAAGACGTATTACACCAACAAGGGCGTTTTAATAGCGGGCAACCATCCTGAGCCCGATCTCGTAATAGTGGGCCACGTTGATACCCTTGGAGCGATGGTAAAGGGAATTTTGCCGGACGGGCATTTGAGCTTCACAAAAATCGGTGGACTCCTCCTTCCGACGTTTGAGGGTGAGTACTGCACGATAATAACCCGCTCAGGGAAGAGGTTTAGAGGAACGCTCCTTCTCAAGAACCCGAGCGTCCACGTGAACAGAGAGGCTGGAAAGAAGGAGAGGAAGGAGGAGAGCATGTACATCCGCCTCGACGAGCTCGTCGAGAAGAAAGAAGACACCGAGAAGCTCGGCATCAGGCCGGGAGACTTCATAGCCTTCGACCCGAAGTTCGAGTACGTCAACGGCTTCGTCAAGGCGCACTTTTTAGATGACAAGGCGAGCGTCGCGGTTATGATTGACCTCCTCCTTGATTTGGCTGACGAGCTCGAAAAACTGCCAGTTGCTTTCTTCTTCTCGCCCTACGAGGAGGTCGGCCATGGCGGTTCAGCAGGCTATCCATCGAGCACTAAAGAGCTACTCGTCGTGGACATGGGTGTTGTCGGCGAAGGCGTCTACGGTAAAGAAACGGCCGTCTCGATAGCGGCGAAGGACTCCAGCGGGCCGTACGACTACGAGATGACGAGCAAGCTCATCGAGCTGGCCGAAAAGAACGACATTCCGCATGTGGTTGATGTGTTCCCCTACTACGGTTCCGATGGAAGCGCAGCATTAAGGGCAGGCTGGGACTTCAGGGTTGCCCTCATTGGGCCCGGTGTCCACGCGAGCCACGGCATGGAGAGAACGCACGTTAAAGGCCTCCTCGCAACGAAGGAGCTGATAAGGGCCTACATCGAGGAGAAGTTTCTCTGAACTTTTTTCTGTTTTGAAGGGAAAAAGGTGAAAATTGGGAGATTGAATAGTCCTGCCGGGACTTACTTCTTTCTACCCATGAGGAACACCAGCCCCAGTATCAGCAGGGCACCAAGGCCGAGGGCGTAGAGGAACCGGGTATCGGACGATGTTTCTTGCTCTCCTCCGCTCGAATGCGTCGGAGAGTCCTCCGGGGAGCTTGAAACAGGGGTTGTCGCGTTGAGGTTCGGCGGAGAGATTGGACTGGAGCCGTTGAAGGCCCTCAGCTCCATGAACAAATTCTCCGGGACCTTCCTCTCGATGTAGAACGGCCCGTCACTTATGACGGCGTTGCCGAAGGTGTCTATCCACTCGATGAGCCTCGCGTAGCCCTCTTCCGGATCTCTCACCTCGTCTGCTATCGCAGTTGGTACCGCTTTCTTCTCCATCAGATGCACCAGTACCTTCCTCAGGTCGGCGACGTGCTCTTTGGTGAGGAAGTTGAGGCACTCGATATTTCCCCCGGCGTTGCCAAGGGAGTAGTTCCGATAGATTCCGTAGGCTCTCCCGTTAGCCACGAGCTCGCCCATCGCGTAGTAGAGCTCCCACGGAGACTTCGGGTAGAAGAGGTAGTCCTTTGCCGTGAGGTCGTCGGCGATGGGGTGGGAATAACTGCCATAGACGACGTAACCGTCATCTGTAAACTCGAAGCCGAGGACGTTCCTGAGCAAAGTGGCGACCCCGGAGAGGTCGTCCTCGTAGTATCTGTCCTCTGGACCGTCCCTGTAGGCCCAGGTGTAGAGGAAGGCTATGTAGTACTTAATGTCGGCCTCCCTCATTCTAACGCCGTTGTGCCACTCGCCGAGATCGCAGCTTATCCTGATTCTGACCCTGGCCGTCTCGCCGGCGTGGGGGTTTATCCAGCCCTGGATCTGGTTGTAGACGACGGCATCATCCGGAACAGTGAAGTTTCCCCTCTCAACGTTCCACCTGCACCTATAGGGCGTGTAGAGGCCGTTCCGGTCGGTGTATCCCGCCGGGTCGTGGAGGAGGTCCCAGAGGCTGATTGGAAAGAGGGGGTACCTTGACTCCACCGCCGGGTTAAAGGGAAGGCAGAAACATCCGCCTGTGGGGATGAGGTGGGTAACTCTCAGGACGCCGTCGGGCGTTTCCGCGCTCAGGAGGCTCCACCTGTTGAAGAGGCCAAGGCTTGGATCCGTCTTTATTCCAGAAACCCTCTCTCTGTTGACGGGGGAGAACTCCCAGACCTCCGTGAGGAAAACCCTCGCGCTCTCCATTATGCCCAGGCCCATCGATATCTTCTGGAGGTCCCAGTACTGGCCCTCGGTGGTTATCTTGATCGGCTCCTCGGGGACGAGGTCCGGGTGAAGGTGCGGGGTTCCCTCGATGGACTTCCTGTCAATGGTGAAGTAGGTCAACAGGTAAGTGAGCTCCTCCTCGGTCCAGTTGAGAATCCCTCCAAGCTCGGAAGCGCTTTTGTAGTACTCCGCCCCTATAGCTCGAAGCCCCGCATCGGCGTCGCCGTTGCCCACGTACATAAGAAACTCCCCAACTGTGACCGTGTTCCTGTGTTTGGGTTCGTCCCTGCCCGGCAGGTAGCCGTACCAGGCAGAATAGAACCAGGCGGTGTAGTCATCGACCCAGACGCTCGGAACCTCATCCTCGACCTTCCAGCCGCCGGTGTAGATGTTCCACTCGTAGTTGCTCGGCGGCTTGGCGAAGACAACCTGCCCGGCCTTCTGCTGGTCCCACTCAAGGCGCTCGACATTAAATCCAAAGTACTCCTCAATCAAACCTGCAACGTAGCGGCCGATTTCCTGCCTCTCGTCCTCTATGCGGATGACGAACTTAATGGTAACCGGCTCGCCGTCGAAGTACCAAGTGCCGTTTACCCTTTCGAGGCTGTGGTTGTACGGCGCGACCTGCTGGACAGTCTTCTCCATGCCCTCGTTGAAGAGCTCCATGGCCATGCTCAGGTTTCCAGAACCCGTGAGGTTGAGGGCGTTATAAACTGGCTCGAAGTACCTGTCAGCCGGGTGGCTGGGCCTGATGCAGCCGAACATGGGAGTAGCACCGCCTTTGTATATCTCCCGGACGATGTACTCCCTGTCTACGAGGTAGTTCAGCGCGAAGCGGACTTCCCGAACCGCGAAGGGGTTGAAGTAGACCTTGTCACCAACGGTAACCAGCGGAGCGTCCTTGTCCGGGTCGTGGTAGGTGTTGAAGGTCAGCTCGTTGTATGAGACTGCCCTGCTGTACAGATCGAGGCTTTTGAGAACATTGCCGCCGAGACGCAGGTAGTCCTCCATTGGCAGGGAGAAGAGTCCGATGTCGTACTGCCCGTTGGCTATCTGTGGAATAACTCTCTCGGGGTTCTGAACGCCCTGGAACTCGATGACGGAGACCCCTGGATTCACGGCCCGCGCTGGGGGCATCACTAAGAGGAAGGCGAGTAACAGAGTGAGGAAGAGTCTTCTCATATCTAAACACCAGGAGGAGTCGTTTGTGTTTGGTTGCTCCAGCACGAAACGGACGATTAAGGCTCAACAGGTGGTATATCTCGTGGCATCATATAAACCTTACCACAGAAGGAAAAAGAAGTAAGGGGTCATTCACTCTATCTTCGCCCCGCACACCGGGCAGAACTTCGCCCCCTCTGGAACTATGTGGCCGTTGGGACAGCGCTTTATCTCGTGCCCGCAGTAGGGACAGAAGCGCGCCCCCCTGGGGATCGGCTTGCCGCAGTAGGGACAGATTTCCTGTTGCTGTGCCGCTGGAGCGGCCTGCTGGGGCTGCTGGTAACCCGCTGGAGGAACGCCGCCACCCGTGTACGGCTGGGCCGGTTGCGCTGGTTGCTGGAGGAGCTGGGGCATTATCACCATCCCGGTTCCTATAGCGGCCCCCTCGCTCTTCCCGAGTTCCGCCGCGACCTGCTTTGCCGTGTCCATCTGCATCACAGCCTGAGCGTTGCCCGTCTGCATTATCCAGAAGAGCCTCTGGCGCCACTCGTCGGTGGTGTTGACGCCCTCAATTTTTACATCAACCAGCTCAAGGCCGAGCCTTCTGAAGTCCTCCATCAGCTTTACCTTAACCTGAGTGCTCACCATGTCGAGGTTCTGGAAGAGGTCAACTATCGAGTAAGCGGAGAGGTGCTTCATCATGCCCTCGTTGAAATATGCACGTATGAACCTGGTTACATCGCTGGTATCGTAGAGGCTCTGCCCTCCGACCACCTCGGTTATAAAGAGAACTGGATCTGCAACCTTGAACCAGTAGACGCCGTAGTACTTGACCGGCGCTAACTCTTTCGTCTGCGTTTCTCCTCCGTAGCGTCCCTGAAACTGCTTGGTGCTGACGAAAATTATCGTGGCCTTGAAGGGGCTGTTGCTTCCTCCGACTAGCCTGTAAAGGAGAGGCAGGTTCTGGGTCGTTAGCGTGTGTCTTCCCGGGCCAAGGACGTCGTAGATTTTGCCGTCGCGCATGAAGACCGCTACCTCGTACTCGTGGACTATCAGCTGGGCACCCCACTTTATGACCTCGTTCGGGTAGCGCCAGATTATCTCGTCTTCCCCGGGATTGACCCACTCGATTACCTGCACCATTTCACTCACCCACCGCGAAGCTCATCCTCCTGCTCAAAACCTCCTCGAAGGAGTTGAGCTTGTCGTCTAACTCCAAAACCGCCATGCCCAAAGCCTGTGGGTTGGCAATCCCCCCGTTTATCGCCTTAACGTTGTCAAGTATCTCCTCGGCCAGCTCAATCATCTTGGCATCGTACTCTATGAGCCTCTTTATCTCCTCCTCCCTGAACTTCACCCTGTCGAAGTAGCCGCGGTAACCTGCCTCCGCATGTCTGACCCTGCTCTCAAGCATCATGAGCTTCTTCCTCATCGTGTCGAGGGACATCAGCTGGGCACAGCTGACCATTGCACACCTCTGTATCGCCCTCTCCATCTCGCGTCTTGCCCGGGCGAGTATATCTGCCACCTTGCCGCGGACGAGCCTGTCGTCCTCCCTCAGGAGTTCCTTCTTCTTGTAGCCGTGGAAGCCCGGAACGGCAAGCTCAAGCTTTTCAACAATAGAGGTTTCCTTCCCCATATTACCACCTCAAATCGGCTTGAAGTATATGTTTCCCCCGCCGGAGGAAGACACCTCGCTCACGGTCCTCCTCTTCACGGAGCCTTTCTTGAATATCCCGTAGGAACCGGCTCCGGCCGAGATTAAACCGCCTACTATCCCCCAGATGCTCCCGTAGGCACCGGCTGCCGCTATTCCGAAGACCAGGCCGGCACCTATGAGTCCCGTCCCTAGGAGGGTGGCCTTCTTCCTCGCACCGCTCATCAGGGGATAGTTCGCCTCTATCACCCTCCCATCGGTTCCATCGACGTACCCCTCGAAGGACTCTCCTCCGTACTCGTAGTGGACCTCCCAGAGGGGGTAGTGAACCAGTCCCTGGTACTTTATCTCGTACTCAACGTTATCGTCCTCGAAGGGCTTGTCCTCCTCGAGGGCCTCGGAGCGTAGCGCATTGAGAAGGTGCTCGTAGACCTTTTTCTCTGCCTCTTCCTTCGTCACCTCAGGCTCGTAGTACCTGCCCTTTCCTACGATGGACTGGTCGAAGAACCTCTTTCCCCTGACCGGGAAGGGGTAACCATCGAGGAGGGGGGCAAACGGCGAACCTGCGGGGACACCCTCGAAGAAGACCTCCTCTATCGTCGTCCACCGCCTGTACCTGCCGTGGGCGTAGAAGAAGTGAACCGGGACCCAGTGGAGCTGTTTTTTGGTAATCTTCGCACCCGTTATGTCCGCAGGAGCACCATACTGCCTCGAGAGGAACTTGAGCAGAACCCCACCGGCGTCCTTCTTCATCGGCGGGAAGAAGTAGTGCTCCTCCGTGGCTTCCTCGCCCGTATGGACGTGGAAGGTCGTCCCGCAGTAGGGGCAGGTGGCAACGGTAACCGTGTCTGGAACCTTGAACTTGGCCGAACAGGTTGGACACTGAACATCCATTTTACCACCTCCTCGCGCCGAGGAACCTTCCGCCGTGCTCTATTCTCTGCCCCTCGAGAACCTTGGCCCCGAAGTAGCCGCTCAGGCCCGCGCCGAAGAGAGTCGCGAAGAGCGCCACCAGGGAAGCGCCCGCCGCACCCCCGTAGGCGGCCCCAACGGCGCCTATAATCGTGCCCATAACCGCCCCCGTGAGGTACTGGGCGCGCCGCCATATCGGCATCGGCTCCGTCGCGGCGACGTCCTTTCCATCCCAGCCGGCGAAGACGACGTGGAATATCGAGTTCTCGACTTTGTAGTAGACGGTCCACATCGGGAGGAGCAGGAGTGAAACGTTCTCAGGCTCATCGGCGGTGACATCGAAGTAATCTATCCTGTCCGATTTGGAAGAGAACTCCCGTCTTATGACGTCAACCGCGTCCTCGCGCATCATCAGTTTTGCCTGGTTCTCGTCCATCTCCGTGTTGAGTATCTCGAGCTTTATCCTTCCCCACCCGTCCTCATCAAGGTCGAGGAGCCGCTTTGAGTCCGGCCGGGCCTTTGAGTAGTGCCGTATGACGTCATCAACGCCAAAACTTTGAACCTGCCTCCTCGCGGAACCCATAAGCCTTAGGTTTCTGTCAACGTGCTCGTGGTAGTGCCGCTCAACCGTGCGGCAGTGGGTGTTTCCCTCGGAGTCGGTATGGCACTCCTCCTCTTCCACGGTGTACTCAACGTCACCCTCGACGTGAACCGTTCCGGCCCAGTAGGGGGCGTAGTGGCCCTCAATATCAACGATTTCTATTCTGTCCCTCATCCTCTTCAGGTCGAAATCCCTCTCAACCCGCTCCCAGAAGGCCTGAGCTATGGCGTTTTTGTTCAGCGTCGGGACAATGCGTATGTCCTCGGTTTTAAGGGCGCCGCTTATGTGGTTGGGAAAGCCGCAGTAGGGGCATACCGCGACTATCGTCTCGGGTGAAACCTCGAGGGGCGCACCGCACCTCTCACACCTGAACTCCTCCATTGTAACTCCCCATCGGGTTGGTTGTCATACTATTTAAACCGCCCGGAGGAGGGCTGTTTGAAATCCGAACCATAAGGCTTAAAACAAAACCCACGGATTTAGAGTCAGACCCAGAAATTGGATAAAACACAAAATCCAGACTGGGGATATAAGGTGGTTCAAATGCACGTTGAGAATAAAAGGACAACCTGGTTCCGGGGATGGCATCTCGATCCCTTTGAGGAACTCCAGAGGGTATGGAAGGCAGTCATGGACGGTGCCCAGATAGGTGTTCCCCACGTCGTTGGGAAGGCAAGGGTGAAGGATGGAGTCGTGTCCGGTCTCGAGCTGAGCGTCATCCTCCACGAGAAGGAAAGGGAATGCTCCTTCCGGGACGGGGACGAGGTGTATTTCATGGTTCCCGCCAGACCTGAGGAGGGAATAGATGGCATTTACGTCAGAATAAATCGGGCCCTGGTGAATGCCAGATGAAGCGGAAGAGCACCAGCGTTCGGATCGAGGCCTCCAGGGAGGCCGTGGAGAAGGTTCTTAAGGACGTGCCTTCATTCGTCACCAACTGGCCTTACGTGGTTAGAGTAAGCACGAGAAACGGTCTCACGGCGGAAATAATGCTTCCCCGCTTCCTATTCAAGTTCAGGGACGTATACCGCTTCGAGCACCATTCAGACTACAGCAGCTACATCTACGATGGGAGGGGTGAAAAAAGCCATCTAACCCTCGTCGTTACCCTCAAGCAATGGCAGAAGGGCGTGGAAGCTGCGCTTGAGCTCTCCTACTCCGGGAGGGGAGAGTTCTGGCTCGGAAAGACCCTGCAAGATCTGGTCGAGGGTATCGGGAAATCCCTCAGGGAACTGGCCGAGAGCGAGCAGGGGGCAACGAATGATATCCCCCAAAGCAGCGGGGACGTAGCAATCCACGTGGACTTCTCTGACCCGATGAGCGTTGCCAACTTCCTCGCCAAGTCCAGAATGGTCCACGGGGGGCTTCACGTCATAGGGAACGGAGGCCTCTTTGATCTGGTGGGCGAACTCAGGG
Organism: Thermococcus sp.; assembly: GCF_027012695.1. Classification (GTDB taxonomy): domain Archaea; phylum Methanobacteriota_B; class Thermococci; order Thermococcales; family Thermococcaceae; genus Thermococcus. The sequence continues at coordinate 6,141 of NZ_JALUYR010000011.1, read as the reverse complement.
GCACGATGAGGGACAGGATCCTGTACATCTCCGGAGTTACAAGCGACGGTACCAGTTCCTTTAAGGTCCTTCTGGACGGCAGCAGGATACTGGCCATAGAATACCGGGGACCTGAGGGAGTCGAGGTGATTAAGGTCGAGGGCGACGAGGACGCGAGGAAGGCCGCTGAGATAGCCGCTAAAATAAGCGGGCCGTACATGGTGAACGTTTGGGTTCCGATTGGGGGTGTCTGAATGATAAGGAATATGAACAGTTACCCGCTCTACGACGACGGGGAGCACAAGGTTTACTGGCTCGGAATAGAGGAGAGCGAGGAAGAGAGGGGGATTCTAACCAACCAGTACCTGGTCGTTGACGGGAACGAAGCGGCTCTGGTAGAGCCTGGGGGCTTCTTCGTGTTCTCCAGGGTTCTGAGGAACGTCTCTTCGATAGTTCCGCCGACACAAATAAAGTACCTGCTCTACTCGCACCAGGATCCCGATGTCGTTGCCGGGCTGAACCTGTGGTTCGAGTACGCCCCGCTGGCGAAACTTGTCATTTCGGACCTCTGGGTCCGGTTCATCCCGCACCTCGCGGTTCTCAGCGCGGGAAGAACCATTGGGATTCCGGATAAAGGGGCGGACTTCAAGCTCGGCAAATCGATCATCAAAGCGGTTCCCAGCCACTACCTCCACAGTCCCGGCAACTTCTCCTTCTACGACGAGAAGAGCGGAATCCTCTTCAGCTCCGACATAGGTGCGGCAGCGTTCTCAAAGGACGAGTGGTACCTCTTCGTGGAGGACTTCGAGGATCACATCAAACACATGGAGGGCTTCCACAGGCGCTACATGAGTTCCACAAAGGCTTTGAGGGCCTGGGTCAGGCACGTCAGGAAGCTGAAGCCGAAGGTCATAGCGCCGCAGCACGGGGCGATCTTCAGGGACGAGCACGTGGGGAAGTTCCTCGACTGGCTGGAAAGCTTGGAAGTCGGGATAGACGTCTTCGAGAAGGAGTTCTACGGGGAGTGAACCCCCAAAACTTTAAATTTATTTTCGAGCAAAGAGAATAATTCGGAGAAAAATTGAGCTGAAGAGGAGAGGGAGCTGACGGCCATCTACGAGGCCGTGATGAAGGGGGTGGCGGACGGCAAGGAAACCAGCACGGAGCTGTCCTCTCTCCTGTTTTCCTGCGGCCGGATAGAGAAGGACAATCCGGAGGTTCTTCAGAGGTACCTGTCAATTTTGACGGGCATGGGAATACTCAGGAAGATTCCCATCATCGGAAGGAAGAGGAAGAAGTTCGTTTATCAGCATGCCTCGCTGCTCCTCGACCTTCACTTATATCTCGAGGCGAAGTGCGCCTACATTGAACTTGAGACACCGCGGGAGTTCGTCAGGAAGGCCGTGAATGAGAAGGTTCCAAGGCACGTGGGAGACTTCGTCGAGAGCCTGCTCGCCAAAATCTACGGTCCCAGGCCGGTTAGGTTTGAGAAACCTCAGCTTGAACTTGACGTTCCCCTGGAAGGCTTCAAGAAGCTCGAACTCGTGGAAGAACCGCGTTGGGAGGGATGAGGTGAAAAAGATCGAGGAGAAGCTGGGGCAGTTCGACTGCAGGAAAGTCCTCATCGTGCCAAGCTTTGAAGTTCTCGACAGGGAACCTGAAAGGATCGAGGTTCTAACGCCGGAAGATTTACTAAAATTGGCAGAAGAGAGTCTGGAAAGAACGTTCAAATCCCAATAGTCCTGACCAGTTCAACCAGTTCCCACAGGTCTTTCACGTAGTAGTCTGCCCCCTCCACCCTTCCAAAACGGGTTACGTTGACGGTCTTCAAACCGGCCCTCTTCCCGGCCAAAACGTCGTGGGCGCTGTCACCGACCATCAAAGCCTCATCCGGCCTCAGGTTGAGCGACTTCAGGGCCTTCTCGACGAGGTACGGGTTTGGCTTCACCCCATCGAGGTGGGAGTAGTCCTTCCCGTAGACGACGTCGAAATAATTCCTCAGGCTAAAGAGATCAAGCACAAACTCCGTGCACTCCTGGGAGGCGTTGCTAACGGCGGCGAGCTTCAATCCGAGGTTCTTCAGATCCCCCAGTGCAGAAACGTCCGGGAAGGGTTTTATCCTCCCGAGTTTGGCCATCAATTTCCGGTAGGAGAGGTTGATCCGGTCAACGAGCTTCCAGAACTCCACGGGGTCAATACCAAGGCGCTCCACGTAGCTCCTTGGAAGTTCGCCGGTTACGGTCTTTCTGTATGTCCTGTAGTCGAGGTCAATGCCGCGTTTCAGTAGCTCCGGGCGAATCCACTCCTCGTACCATTTCCTGTTGTTGTAGCCTTCATAGTAAACCAGCGTCTCGTCAACGTCGAAGACCAGGCCCCTTATCATGGAAACCGCCTCGGCCAAGACCGATCTCATCACAGCTCAGCCGGTTGATCCCTCGTCATCGGCGGGAAAAGTAGGAGAGGGAACTTAAAAATCTTCAGAAGAGCTCCTCAAGTTTAACGTCAATCTTGTCCGGGTTGAATGGGAGGACATGCCTCGTTGTTTTGGGCGAGTAAACTTCCCCGCGCTTGACGAGTTCCATGACTTCCTCCTTTGTTGGGGCCTTCCTGATGAAGACGTAGTCAATCTCACCTTTTGCCATGTCCTCCCTGGCGTCTTCCTTGAGGCCGTAGTAGATGAGCTCTATCTTCCCTTCAACGCTCATCTCGTCGAGCACTTTGCTTACCTTCTTCTGCTCCTCAAGGCCACCGGGTATGGCAAAAACCTTCTCGCCGACGAGGGCGAAGGCTATCTCACCGCGCTCGGCCTTTTCTTCAGCGTTGGGGTCCTCAACGACCTCAAGGCCTTCCCTTTTGAGCCTCTCGATAACCTCCTTGAGGTCACCCTTGAAAGCGGGATACCAGGTGTAGACCTTCACGTCGTCGCTGAAGTAGTCGAGGATAACCGAAGGAGCCCTCTTCGCGCCGAGCTTCTGAAGACCGGCCCAGCGGTGGTGACCGTCAACGATGAGGTACTCCTCAGTTCCAGGAATCTTGGCCAGGAGCATCGGCTTCCAGAAGAGGCCAGAACCGGTGACGCTCTCTATGAAGGCCTCAAGCTCCTTCTGGACGAGCTGTTCGTGGGGCTTCATCCTGTCGAGCTCAATAAAGACGTAGTCAACCTTAACCGTCGGGATGTCGTACTTCGGAACCCTCTCAACTCCCATTCTCAACCCCCCGTAAGCATCAGACCTGCAGACGGGTATCGAAACGGGGGATAAAAAGGCTTTCCCTTTCAGGGTGAAGGGAAACTCCGGCCATCCTCCGGAGAATCCGCGGAAAACCCGAATATCTTGGGGGACAAGGGTTAAAACTCCGGAGAGCGTAGACAACCCCCATGAGGAACGTCGCTGACCTGCCCCTCCACGGTGGCCACGTTCCAGCGTGGCTCGCCCAGAGGATGAGAAAGCTGACGAGGTTAGTGCTTATTCTTGCAGTTGAGGAGTACGGGACGAAGGGTCTCCTTGAGAGGCTCTCCGACCCGGTCTGGTTCCAGGCATTCAACAACGTCATAGGGATGGACTGGGACAGTAGTGGCTCGACGACGGTAACCACTGGCATGATAAAGGACGCTCTCTGGCGGGAGGAACTTGGGATAAAAGCGGCCGGCGGGAAGGGGAAGAAGAGCCGGGCAACGCCGGAAGAGCTGAAAATTATCGCAAAGCTCTACGACCTTGACCCAGAGCAGTACGTCAGGACTTCAAGACTAGTTGCCAAGGTTGATACCGTCGCCCTTCAGACGGGCTATCAGCTCTACCATCACGTCTTCTTTCTCGATGAGGAGGGGAACTGGGCGGTGATACAGCAGGGCATGAACGAGAAAGCCAAACTCGCGAGGCGCTTCCACTGGTTTGACGCTGAAACCTTTACCCGCGACCCCCACAATGCCATTGCCGGACTGAGGAGGGAGTTCGCCCTCAACACCGTATCGAAAGAGGCCATGGAATACCAGGAGACCCTTCTCGACCTTGTCCAGGAGGGCCCGGTTAAGATAGAACGAGAGCTCGAGAGCCTGAAGGCGATATCTAAGGGTTACAGGCCCCTCGTGTACTACAAGCCCCGCGAGCCCTGGGAGAAAGACCTGCTGAAACACTACGAGAGTCTTGGAAAGGCAGAGCTGAACAAAAAAGCACTAGAATTTGCGAGGGAGCTCAGCGTTTCGAACTACGGGGAGTTTCTGCTCCTTAAGGGCCTCGGGCCGGGCACCTTGAGGGCTTTATCGCTCGTCCTTGAGTTAATCTACGACGTTCATCCGAGCTGGGCGGATCCGGTAACACATCCTCCGGATCCCTTCAAGTTCAGCTACGCCGTCGGCGGCAAGGATAAAGTGCCGTTCCCGATAGACAAGCCGGCTTACGACGAGCTGATTTCTTTCTTAGAAGAGCTCGTCTCAAGGCATCCGGAGGAGAGGGCCCTCATTAGAAACGTTACGAAGATAACGAAGAACTGGAAGTTCCCGGAGGGGGAGAAGAGGGCTACATAGCCCGCATACAAACCATGCTCCCCTGCGGTACCCTAAGCTCCCTCGCTATCGGCCGGCACTTGGCCCTGAGCAGGTAGAAAACTCGATCGTCCTTTATCTCGCTCAGCGTCTCGAAGTTGCCCTGCCCCTTGGCGATTATGAGGTCAGCCCTCCCAAAAACCTCCCTGAACTCTTCCGAGACCCGATCGAGGGGAACTCCAACTATTCTCGTCCCAGTGGAGATTATTCTGGCGAACTCCTCAAAGCCAGCTCTCTCAAGGTCTTCAACAGTTGCGTCGTTGATTATAGGGCCTTCTTTTCCGGCGACGTAGATTTTCAGGTGAGGAAACGCCTCCTTCAGCTTCCCTATGAAGAGCCTGTCAAAGTAAATCTCGCCGCAGTTGTCCGTTAGGTAGAGGAGGATCTTAGCTTTCCCCAGCCTATCAAAGAGCTCATCGGAGTGGTCAACGTAGAGCTCCTCGCCCAGCATTGCCCCAACGTCCTCCCCGATTCTCTCAGGGGAGTAGCCAACGGCGAAGTCTATCACGTTGCCGACTATAGCGAGCTTCAGTGCAGTCCTCAGGTCCATCTTCTCTTTCTCGATGTCGGAGACAACCTTCTCGGCCAGCCTGTTTGAGAGCTCCTTGTAGTCTTTAAACGGATCGTCGTTGCCTATGACTCTGTAAACACCGAGAAAAACCTCGCTGTCAAAAACAGCGGGAATCGAGTCCTCGTTTATCCTCCCCATGAGCTTTGCCGCCTCGATGATGCCCCTCTTCCTGAGCCCCAGGTCTTCCGTGCCAATCTCGACGATTTTCTGACACTGGTTCGCGGCACAGGCAAAGCACTCGTAGTGGATCTTCACGCTCACCACCCGAAGATGACAAGGTTTCAGAGCTTTTTAACACCACCGGCAGAACTGCGGAGAACTTCCAAGGGGTTTGAGAGTACAGGAAGCTTTTGGAAAAAAGCTTCACCAAAAGTTTGTGGCTTTCCATCAAAGGGAAGTCATTGGAGGAAGTTTTGCACTAAGTGTTCATTTTGCAAGGGGAACATTTGAGAAGAATCCTCCTGAAGGGTTTGCCTCCATTGACGCCCTCCGGGCGTCTATTCTAAAGCCAAACCAAGGCTAAAAAGATGCAATCCCATGCGTTCCCAATACTCAAACACACATCAAAAGAAACCACACAAAGAAATTGCATCTCAAGAAGGAGCTACAAACTTTGATGAAACTTTTGCTTGGCGAACAAACTTTGCGCTGCAAAGTTTGATCAAAGAGTAAACTCTCACCAAAACCGCCAGAATGAGTTTGTATGTCTTCCCAAAACTGGAAGTCCAAAACGGGTTTGTATCTAAAATTTCACTTAAAACAAGTTTCAACTTCTTCTTAACGCCCTTCGGGCGTTATTCTCACAGTGAAACACTATAAACTGGCAAGTGAAAGCAAACCCACTTTAAAACCGGAATTTCCGAGAAGTGACATGCGAACCTTGATCAAACTTCGCGCAGGCGAACAAGCTTTGGGAAAGCTTGACCAAAAATGACCCTTGCCACTCAAAAAGGGCAAAGATTAGCCGTGCACTACTCAAAAAGCAATTCAAGTCAGGGGTTAACACCAAACGAAGCCTTCTTAATAGTTTCAACTTTGTTTTTAGCGTCCT
>NZ_JALUYR010000010.1 GCF_027012695.1 Thermococcus sp. | reverse complement strand
TATATGCATCCAAAAAAAGTTTATGATGAGTTATAGATTGAATTATTTCAGAAGTGAGATTATCTTTGATGAAATTGGCTAGCCAAACTTTCACGTTTTCAATATTGCCAAAGACTTTGTTTTTGTAAAACTGCTTTATGTATGCCCAAATTTTTTCAGAATGATTTAGTTCTGGTGAATATGGCGGTATTCTTATAAACTTGATGTTATCTGGAATTTCATATTTTGTCAATGAGTGAAAACCAGCATTGTCAATTATTATTATTTTAAGTTCCTCGGGTTTGTATTTTGAAAATTCTAATATGTAGGAATAAAATATTTCACTGGTTGTTCCCTCTATTTCATAAACAAAGGAATCGCCATTAATTGGAGAAAAACTACCATAAACATACGTATTCTTAAAAGCATGCTGATATTTTACAATTGGCTTCACTCCCCTTGCAGTAAGGCATCTGCCAACATGTGTTTTTAATCCAAATCTGCTTTCATCTTGAAAATACAAATTGAATGATTTGAACTTATCCAGGTTTGGGTGTATGATGTTCTTTAGAAGTTCTGGAAGTTTTTTTAAAAGCCTCAAAGGCTTCCTCATCCTTTTTATAATGTGATTTTCTTGGTTGTTTTAATTTGGTGCCAAAGTTCGCTATCATGAATGAGCGTAAAGTATGATAATTAATCTCAGTGCCATGCTTTTCCTTTACCCATTCTACTGCATGGGTATAACCTTGTAAAGGTTCTGTGCTGTTGTTTAGTTTTTTCTCAAGACTTGCTCTTATTGTATCGGAAACTTTACAATTATGCCGACCTCCACTTGTACTCTTTATCATGAATTCAATACCAGAATCTTTGTATTGCTTAGTCCAAACATATAAGGTCTTTATATCAACACCTAAGTATTTAGCCAGTTCCAACCTAGTTTTGAATTTTTGCCCCTTAGTTAAAATTAAACTTTTTATTTTCTTCTTAGCCTTATGCTTTCTGGTTTGTTTGTACAAAACATTCAATTCATTCAGGCTTTCTTTTATTATAATTACTGTTCGTTTACCCATGCAGTAAATATACAAATTATTTAGGGTGTTTTGAAATTAAATTGGTAT
>NZ_JALUYR010000009.1 GCF_027012695.1 Thermococcus sp. | reverse complement strand
AGCTAAAGCCATAGCAAATCCGTACCCGCCGAGCGGGAACGTGGTTCTAAAGCTCCTCCACGAGTTCGGCTGGCTCTGCGTTGCAGTGAGCGATGGGGAGATAGTCGAAGCGCAGAGGAAATTGGCCGGTGAAGGCCTTTTCGTCCAGCCTGCGAGCGCAACAGGAGTAGCGGCGCTGAAGAAGCTCACTGAGAGCGGCGTTATCCCCAAGGGGTCGAAGGTGGTCTCAATCCTCACCGGCTCCGGGCTGAAGACGCTTTCCCATGCGGAAGGCGGAAAAATAATGGAATGCGCGCTTGAAGACCTCGAAAACTGCCTGGGGTGATTGAAATGCTCGTTGGAATCGGCTTGATGCCACATGGAAACCCGGTTCTAATGCCCGAAGATGAGGAAACGAAGAGACTGGCAGAGGTTTTGAGGGACATCGGAGAGGCTTTCAGAGACGTCGACTCCTACGTCCTCATCAGCCCCCACAACGTCAGGATGAGCGACCACATTGGGGTGGTCATGGCGGAGCACCTAATCTCGTGGCTCGGCTTCGAGGGCGTTGAACTCCCGGGGGAGTGGGAGACCGATAGAGAGCTTGCGGAGAGAATATACGAGGCGACAAAAGACCGCTTCTCGGTCGTTGACCTGCACTTCGCCAGCAGGAGCGGAAGGTACTCGAGATGGCCTTTGACGTGGGGGGAACTGATACCGCTACAGTTTTTGGAGAAGAAGCCCCTCGTCCTTCTGACGCCGGCGAGGAACTTGAACAGGGAGGCGCTGATTGGGTTCGGTGAAGCCCTCGGCGACCTCATCGAGGAGAGCGAGAAAAAGGTCGCACTGATAATCAGCGCCGATCACGGGCATGCCCACGACGAGAACGGACCCTACGGCTACAGGAAGGAGAGCGAGGAGTACGACAGGCTGATTATGCGGCTGATAAACGAGGACCGCCTCGAGGAGCTTCCAGAAATCCCGGACGAGCTGATAAGAAACGCCCTGCCGGACAGCTACTGGCAGATGCTGATAATGCTTGGAGCCATGCGGGTTGGAGAATTCCAGCTGAAGGAGAGTGCCTACGCCTGCCCGACCTACTTCGGAATGGCTGGAGC
>NZ_JALUYR010000008.1 GCF_027012695.1 Thermococcus sp. | reverse complement strand
TTGGCAATGGGTGCAACCTTCGCCGGAGTGGCACTCCCACTTCTCAAGCCCGCAGTCAAGGGCGACGTCGAGGGCGTCATAAAAATCCTTAGGAGGTACATCGAGGAGATAAGGAACGCGATGTTTCTGGTAGGTGCTAAGAACGTCGAGGAGCTCAGGAAGGTCCCGCTCGTGATTACGGGCTTCACCCGGGAGTGGCTCGAGCAGAGGATTGACCTTCCCTCCTACCTCCGAAGGGGTAGGCTCTGACTTTCTTCTCCCCCGAAATGCACACCTTTTTAAACCCCCCGTCCGAGTAGAAACCAGCGCAGCCCCACGCCTCAAAAGGGGCCTGGGGCGGGAGGATGATGCGGATGATACGAATCTACACGATCAGCGGTTACGAGGAAGTCGGCAAGAACATGACCGCCGTCGGCTACACCAACGGTGGCAGGGAGGAGGTCGTTATAATCGATATGGGGATAAGGCTCGACCGCGTCCTGATCCACGAAGATGTAAACATCCAGGAGTTTCCAGCGAAGGAACTCCAGAAGCTCGGCGCTATCCCGGATGATTCTATCCTAAGGGACAAGAAGGTCGTGGCGATAGTCCTCACCCACGGCCACCTCGACCACATCGGAGCGATAGGAAAGCTCGCGCCCCACTACCCGGACGTGCCGGTCTACGGGACGCCCTACACTGTAAAGCTCGCCAAGAGTGAGGTCAAGAGCGAGAAGTACTTCGAGGTCAAGAACCCGATGTACGAGACGGCCTTTGGGGAGATAGTCCAGGTCAGTGAGAACATCGCAATAGAGTTCATCGGAGCCACCCATTCGATTCCCCAGGCGTCAATGATAGCAGTCCACACCCCCGACGGCACGGTTCTCCACACCGGTGACTTCAAGTTCGATAACAACAGCCCCCTCGGAGAGAGTCCTGACTACAAGCGCCTCAAAGAACTCGGGAAGGAGGGCGTTAAAGTCCTCATAGCCGAATCAACGCGCGTTGCAGAGCCAACCAAAACGCCGAGTGAAGCCGTTGCCCAGATGCTCCTCGAGGACTTCTTCCTCTACGAGGGCAGGGAAGCGGACGGCCTTATCGCGACAACTTTCGCTTCCCATATAGCCCGCCTCCAGGAGCTCATCTGGATAGCCAACAGGATGGGCAGGCAGGCGGTTTTCGTCGGTCGCTCCCTGGCTAAATACACAGGGATCGCGAAGCAGCTCGGCCTCATCAAGATGAAGGGGGCCAGAGCCGTTAGAAGTCCAAACGCCATCAAGAAGGTTCTGGCGGAGGTTTCTCAGGCAAGGGAGAACTACCTGTTGGTGGTTACCGGCCATCAGGGCGAGCCGGGGGCGGTCCTTACCAGAATGGCCAACGGGGAGCTCTACGACATAGGCAAGCGCGACACGGTCGTCTTCTCCGCCGGAACGATACCCAATCCCCTCAACAGAGCACAGCGCTACGTTCTGGAGACAAAACTCAGGATGAGGGGCGTTAGGATGATAAAGGACCTCCACGTTTCAGGACACGCAAGCAGGGAAGACCACCGCTACCTGCTGAGGATGCTCAACCCGGAGAACATCGTGCCGGCCCACGGCGAGTTCAGGATGCTCACCCACTACGCTGAACTCGCCGAGGAGGAGGGCTACATGATTGGAAGGGACGTCTTCGTCTCGAGGAACGGCTACACCGTCGAGATACCCGGAAAGGAGGGGCAAAGCTGATAAACTTTCCTCTCCTCTTCCATTTAGGTTGCCTCATCTTCACGGGGTGGTAGAATGGGAAAGCACGATGATCTGTTTGGAAGGATCAGGGCTAAAGCCAGGGACGTTGATGAGGTTATACTGGAACTCATTCCGGAGAAAGAACCGGTGGACCTCTACAGAGCGGCCAGGCACTATCCCCTCGCAGGTGGAAAGCGGGTTAGACCCTTTGTTGTCCTCCGCGCCGCTGAGGCGGTCGGCGGTGATCCGGAGAAGGCCCTCTATCCAGCGGCATCGGTCGAGTTCATCCACAACTACTCGCTGGTTCACGACGACATAATGGACATGGACGAGCTTAGGCGGGGAAGACCGACCGTCCACAAGCTCTGGGGAGTGAATATGGCGATCTTAGCGGGCGATCTTCTCTTCAGCAAGGCCTTCGAGGCGATAGCGAGGGCCGAGGTAAGCCCCGAGAAGAAGGCCAGAATCCTCGACGTTCTCGTAAGAACATCCAACATGCTCTGCGAGGGACAGGCTCTCGACATAGAGTTCGAGACGAGGAAAGAGGTTACGGTTGATGAGTACCTCAGAATGATAGCGGGCAAGACCGGGGCGCTCTTCCAGGGCTCGGCCGAGATAGGGGCGATAGTCGGCACTGATAACGAGGAGTATATTCAGGCCCTCTCAAAGTGGGGCATGAACGTGGGGGTAGCATTCCAGATATGGGACGATGTCCTTGACCTGATAGCCGACGAGGAGAAGCTGGGTAAACCCGTGGGAAGCGACATAAGGAAGGGGAAGAAGACGCTGATAGTTAGCCATTTCTTCCAGAACGCGAGCGATGAAGATAAGGCCGAATTCCTGAAGGTTTTCGGCAAATACGCCGGCGATGTGAAGGGCGACGCGCTGATACACGACGAGGAGGTGAAGGAAGAGGTCGCAAAGGCCATTGAGCTCCTCAAAAAGTACGGAAGCATTGACTACGCGGCAGAATACGCCAAGAACCTCGTCAGAGAGGCGAACGAGGCCTTAAAGATACTCCCGGAGAGCGAGGCGAGGAGGGATTTAGAGCTTCTCGCCGAGTTCCTGGTGGAGAGGGAGTTCTGATGGGGGAGCTGAGGCTCTCCGATTATTCCTCCGATGTTCTTATCCTCTCCTTTCTGCTGCTCTTCCTTTCTCCCCTGGCAGTGCCCTGGTTTGAAGTCTCGATAAGTTCTCCAGGTGATGCGCTCTACCTCCTCTTCCTCCCCTGGTTTCTGGTGGTTCCGCTCCATGAGGGACTTCACGTCCTCGCTGCCAGACTCCTGGGAGCCAGGGTTAGATTCGGCCTCACGACGATTAACAGGCTTGTTCTGGTGCCCTACGTGGCCATTGAGACTCCCCTACCGGCGAGAAAATACATCATCGTATCCCTCTCCCCTCTGATCCTTTCGTTAGCTGCCCTGACCCTTGCCTGGCTCCTCCACTCGAACTTCTGGGCGCTCGTTTACGTCTTCAACACAGCGGGAATGGCGGGCGACTTTCTTACAGCCCTCTCGCTCCTCAGAATACCCTCCGATGCTGAAGTCTTCGACGACGGAACGACCCTTCGCTCCGGTTCCGAAGTTCCTCTCCCTTACCCTTCGTGGGTTTCATCTGTCCTGAAGGCTGCGGTCATCTTGGTTTTTCTTGCCCTCATTCTCTTCGGTAGAATTGAAGTCGTCGTCGAGAGCGGCTAGCAAATCTTATAACTCCGTCACCTTAACCGTTCTCTGGTGAACAGAATGGCGCATTCGAAGTGGGGAGTTCTCTACATCATGAGCGCGGCGCTCTTCATAATGTTCATAGACACGACGATGATGAACGTCTCCATCAGCGCCCTCGTCAGAGACCTCGACACCACGGTGAGCGGTGTTCAGAGCGCGATAACGCTCTACGCACTCGTTATGGCGGCCTTTATGATAACCGGCGCGAAGCTGGCCGACATCTGGGGAACCAAAAAGGTCTTCTTCCGCGGATTGGTCATCTACACGATTGGAACGCTTATGGCGGCCTTCGCCCCCAACCTTCTCATCCTGATAATCGGCTGGTCGATCCTTGAAGGCATCGGCGCCTCGATGATGATGCCCGCTACCGTTACCTACATCACGAAGGCCTACACCGGTAAGGACAGGGCCTTCGCCTTCGGCGTCTGGGGCGGCGTCGGCGGTGCTGCTGCAGCCTTTGGCCCGATCATCGGCGGCTTCTTCACGACCTACATCACCTGGCGCCTCGGCTTCTTCATGGAGGCCTTTATTGCCGCTGGAATCTTCTACGGAATGAAGCTGCTCGCGGACTACAAGCCAGAGAGAAAAATCAAGCTCGACGTTGTTGGAGCGATCCTCGTCGGCGTTGGTCTGTTCCTGCTAACGCTCTCGGTTCTCATAATGGACCCGCTAACCAACCCGCCTGTCCTCCTGCTGATGGTCCTTGGCCTGCTAACCCTCTGGGCTTTCTGGAGGTACGAGAAGAAGCGCAAGGCCGAGGGGAAGGACGTTTTGATAGACGTGGACATCTTCAAGTCCAGGGTCTTCACCGCGGCCAACCTCGTCAGCCTCTTCTTCCAGATGACCCTCGCGGGGATAATGTTCACGGTTCCGGTATTCGTCCAGCAGTACCTCCACTACAACGCCATCCAGACGGGTTTCGTCGTCGTTCCTCTCTCGATAATGATGTTCATCTTCTCGATGGGCGGCCAGCGCTTTGCCAAATACCTCACACCCAAGCAGATAATCCAGCTCGGCATCGTTCTCACCTTCATCGGCCTCTACCTCCTCCTTCGCGTCCTCAAGCCCGGCGTCACCGGAAGCGACTTTGCCCTCGGACTGGCGTTTTATGGTACAGGCTTCGGCCTCATTTTCTCCCAGATAACCAACCTGGCGATGATGGGGGCGAGGCCAGAGCAGCAGGCCGACGCATCGGGAATCTTCAACGCCCAGAAGCAGTTCGGCCTCTCGCTGGGGACGGCTTTCATCGGTGCCGTCCTTGTCCTCGGCGTGATCCACAGCATAACGAGACAGATTTACGAGTCCGGGGTCTTTGAGGGGAGCAAGGAGCAGATAAAGGAAGCAGTGATCCAGTGGATACTCAAGATGCAGCAGGGTGAACTGACGATTCCGCCGGAGTACCACGAGGTGATACGCCGGATGGTTAACGTCTCTTTCATAGACGCCATGAAGACCTCCGTGATCTTCATGATGGCCATCCTGGTCATCAGCGCCCTGCTCTCCTTCCTGCTCCCGAAGGGTGAGAAGGCCGTTCAATGAGGAGCCAGCCGACGGGAGGGTGCTCGGTTCCTCTCTTCCACTTCTCGTAGGCTCTATCCCATCTTTTTAGAAGATCGACGCGCTTTCTCTCGTCTTTTATACCCTCCACGTATTTCCGAGGGATGTAGGCCAGGTAGTGAGGCAGGCCCGGCTCAAAGGTCCCGCTTTCGATTACCCTTCCTCCTGCTTTTTCTGCGAGTTCTTTGAGTTCCTCCATCGTTGGATAGTGCAGGTCGTCCTTCTCGCCAAAGAGCGCCTTGAATATTTCCTCGCGCAGGTTGTAGAGTTCCAAATGTGCCTCCTGCCTCCCGTTGTTCGCTACCGGCAGGCTCTCGGCTATGAAGACCATATCCGCAACGCGGAGCATCTCGGAGATGACTTTTATCATCGTCTCCTCTTTCTTCAGGCTCCTTATTCCGTGCACGAGGACGGCTAAATCGAAGACCTTAAACGGAAAGGGCAGTTCTCTCGCGTCGATCTTTAGGGGGATTATCCGGTGCTTGACGCCGGTGACTGAAGTTACCTCCTCGAAAAAGCGCCACCTTGATCTATCAATCGCCACAACGCGGCCGGTTTCGCCGACGAGATAGGCGAGTGGAACCGTCGTTAAGGCATG
>NZ_JALUYR010000007.1 GCF_027012695.1 Thermococcus sp. | reverse complement strand
TTATCCGGTGCTTGACGCCGGTGACTGAAGTTACCTCCTCGAAAAAGCGCCACCTTGATCTATCAATCGCCACAACGCGGCCGGTTTCGCCGACGAGATAGGCGAGTGGAACCGTCGTTAAGGCATGTGCCCCGCACCCGATTTCAAGGATGTTCATTCCTTCCCTTATCGGCGCTAACTGGAGAACACGGAAGCGTTCGAGCATCTCAATGTGGAGCCAGTCAGGAGGCAGAGGGGACTCGTTTCTTGGGGGAATTTTTGAGAGAACTTCGTTTTCAAATGCTTTCTCGTCAAAAGACATGGACGACACCGAGAAAGGCTAAAGAGCTTTTCTTTAAGGAGCTTTCGGAGAAAAGGTTTTATAAGGTGGTGATGAATTAATGATCAGATGGAGATTCTTCCTTAGATGCTCTTCTTGTGCTGTTAGTGACGTTCTGGTCAATTGCATCACCATGCAACTCCTTTACTCAGGCTTCTTTCGAACTGTTTTAAACGGAAAATCCATATTAGAACGAATCTATACTCGAAAAAAAAGGAGGAATTTTTACTTAAAATCTTAAAATAAAAGGAAGAACTTATAAGGGAAAGTTGCACAATTAGTATTGCAGACAACATATGGGGGCGTATCATGTGAAGTGGAAGCCATTGTTTGCAGTCCTGCTGGGACTGCTGATGGTTGAGGGCATAGTCTTTGCAGGCACATTTCAGAATAACATAGTTGAGTCTCCCTCTAAAGACCAGCCTCCCATTTCACCAATTTCGAAAAAAGAAATCATTATAAAAATGTTTGTCGGGAAATCAGGTACACGCACAGCAGAGCAGTTCCTTCAGAAGTATTGGGACAAACTAACGCTTAGATTAAACCTGGAGGAATTCAAGGATTGTACCTTTGTGGGAATAGCGCTCAAACCCCTGCCAGGGGGTATGTACTCTCCGCTCTATTACTTTGGCACGGAAGGTTCTGGGTATGCTGATCCACAGGTTCTGAGGGAGTCCTTCATCATCGAGGCCACCCGTTTTGCAAATCTACCACGGGAAATGAAAGGGGCGCTTGGGGAGGAACCTCCCAGGGAATGGAATTCAATAGGGCGTATCAGTACAGTAACGACATCCAGGGAGATAACCACATGGCGGGGCGAGAGGGTTACTGTATATAACAAGTTTGGAGCCGATTTCTGGGTGGCGGAGGCCAGAATGGGGTATTACTACTATGTGTACATGAGTCACGAGGCAAAAGTTCCCAGTGAAAGGGATTTTCCGAAGGACTTCAGGGTAGCAGTAAAAGAAGTTCGGGAGAGGGCCACTATTCTAAACCCCTTACCAGATAGTGCATATTTTGGGATTGGAAGCTTTAAACCAGAGGGTAGTGGCTCTTCGTCTGAACCTACAGTTACGTGGGGTTTAAATGTTGATATCGATACTACCGGGCTCCCAAACGCTGGGGCAGGATTTAGTGAAACCTACACTAAAGGACTTGCCTTCAAATGGTATACTGACGACATCGACGCCAACAGGGACATCGAGTTCCAGTTTTATGACTTAAAGAAACGAGCTTGGCTGGGAAGTTCACCTGCGTGGGGTCAAATATTCATAACACATCCGGTAGTGGTCCCCTTTGTAAGGAAGGAGACACCTTTCCATATGGTTGAGCTGAGGCTGAGGGCCGAAGCAGACTTCGTGTATGAGGAAGATGTTCCCGTCTGTGGAGGACACGGTTGTTGGGTTTCCCATCAGAGGCACTCTGTTCGGGCTCCGCCAGTTGAGTTCACCGTTGAGATGTACCCCTGGTTTATAAATAGAAAGTAGGGCCTTTACTTCTATAATATCCTTTATTTTTTGTTCGAAGAAGAACTAAGTGCAATGCTGAATGAAGATATACTATCCGCTTTACTATAGATGTTTGAATTGTAATAGAGAAAAACCGATAAAGAAAGGGTCTCATTCCACGTAAACAGCGGGCTTCAGTGGCATCGCCTGCCTCTTCTTTCCTCCCCTGTCCTCCTCGGGGTTGATGATTATCTCGAGGCCGAGTTCCTTCTCCATGAAGTCCTTGGCTTCCCTGAGGGCCTTCTCCTCGTCGATGCGCTTCACGTCGAAGGCGCGCTCCTTGATGAGTCTCTGGATGAGCTTGCTTACCTCCTTGCCGTGCTTCCTCATCTCCTGCTCTTTCATCAGCTCGGCCATCGCGCTCTTGAAGTCCCTCTTCTCTGCCACAACTTCAACGACGCGCCACTTCCACTCAGGGGCGGTGTAGATGTAGGCCCTCTTCGCGTCTTCGAGCTTGGCGACCCTTATTATCTCCTTGATGTCCTCGATGACGGACTGGACGAACTGCTCTTCAGCCTCCACCGTCTCGTTCCACCACTCGTCAACGGGTTCAGGCCACTTCGCCAGGCTGACGAAGCCCTCTCCGCCGAGCTTCTCCCACAGTTCCTCGCTTATGTGGGGTGTGAAGGGCGCCATGAGCCTGACCCAGTTTTCTGCCAGCTTTCTCAATACGTAGCGCTTCGCCTTGTCGTCCCTGCCCTCTGTTCTGCGCATGTACCAGCGGAGGTCGTTTAAAACCGTGTAGAAGGCCCATTGAACTGCCGTCCTCGTTCTGAACTCCTCAAGGGCCTTCGTTGCTCCCTCGATGGCTTTATTTAAGCGGTGAAGCATCCAGCGGTCGATGTCCTTAAGCCCAACGCCGTCCTTGGCCTCATAGCTTGCGAACTCGCTTATCAGCTCGTAGAACCTCTCGACCTGCCTGCGGAGTTTTCCTACCTCCTTCCTGCGCCAGTCGAAATCGCTGTCGTGCTCCGCCAATCCCATTATGTAGAGCCTTACCACATCGGCACCGTTCTCCTCGATTGCGTCGATGAAATTCAGCACGTTGCCCTTGCTCTTGCTCATCTTCTGTCCTTCCAGCGTTCCGAAGCCGTTGACAGCTATTCCCCTCGGCCAGTGTTCTCTCCTGAATATCGCGGTGTGGTTGAAGATGAAGAACGTCAGGTGGTTCGGGATGAGGTCTTTGGCCGAGCAGCGCCAGTCGAGCGGGTACCAGTACTCGAACTCCTCCTTCATCTCGCGAATCGTCTCCGCTGGGATTCCGGTCTTCTCCTCAAGCTCTTTCTCGCGCTCCTCGCTGAAGGGCTCGAGGTAGATGTAATCAAAAAACTCTCTCGTGAGCTTCTCTGGATTGAGCTTGCCCTCCTTCCTCAGCCGGTTGATGTGCCTGCTTATGGTGTAGTAGGCCATGTATATCGTTGAATCGCTCAGGCTCTCGATGACCCACTCCGGGTCCCAGGGCAGGGGCGTTCCCAACCCAACTTTCCTCGCGCAGGCCTTTTTGTCGAGCCAGTCTATTACCGCCTCGAACTGTGCCCTTCTGCTCTCCGGGTAAATCGTCATGTTTGCTAAAGCCTCTCTCGCCTTCTCCTTCCACTCGGGGTTACCGTAGTCGATGAACCACTGGTCGTGGATTATCTTGATGACCGCCTGGTTTCCAAAGCGGCTTATGACGGGCTTCTCTGCGAACTCGTACATTATCTCGGCTATTCCCTTTTCCATCAGTTCTTTCGCGATGAGATCCTTCGCCTCCTGGACGGGCTTGCCAGCGTAGGGATCTACCTTGAAGACGCCCTTGTGGTACTCGGCCTTGTAGATGTTCTTGGTCGCCTCCTCGAGCTTCTCCTTATCTTTCTGGCTCTTCACGCCGAGTCTCTCGACCTCCTCGACCGCCGGGAACTCACCATAGCCCTCGAGCTCAATCAGCGATATGTAGGTTATGTCCTCCAGAACGCGCGGGTCGATGTCGTACTTGAGGAGAATCTCGGTTTCCTTCTTCAGGTCCTCAAGGGCAACGTGGTCGAAAGGAGCGTGAGCGGGAACGCTCATAACCACTCCAGTCGCGTTGTCCGGGTCCACGAACTCTGCCGGCAGGATTATGACATCGTCACCGGTCACCGGGTTCTTCACGTATTTGCCGATGAGCCTCTCGCCCTTGAACTCCTCTATGACCTCTATCTCCCTGTCCTGGAAGGAGAGCTTGTATGCCGCTTCCTTGCTGACTATCCAGGTCTCTTCCTTCTCACCGCGCTTGACCTTCGCCTTGACATAGATCGCATTGGGGTTCATCCACATATTGGTGACGCCGTAGACAGTCTCGGGTCTGAGGGTCGCGGCGGGGAGGTATATAACTTCGCCGTTCTCCTCGAGAATGAACTTGATTATGACGTACTCCAGGATTTGAACGTCCTCGCCCTCCATTATGTCGTGGTCTCCGAGGGGAGTGCCAACGACGGGGTCCCAGCGAACTCTATGGGCACCCTTAACGACTAATCCGAGGTCCTTCAACGTCCAGAACTGCCACTCTATGAACTTGCTGAAGGGCGGGAACAGCGAAGTCGTGTGGAATTCCCTGCTCCAGTCAACGCTAAAGCCGGCCCTTATGAAGGTCTCCTTTGCGGCCTTCATGAAGTACTTAACTATCTCCTTCGGGTCCTCGAACTTCCAGAGTATCTCCTCCGGAACCTTGTAGACGTCGCGGTAGATGTGTATCGTCTTGGGGTCGCGGTTCTTTATCCTCTCGGCGATACCGACTATCGGCGCTCCGGTGATGTGCCATCCCATAGGGAAGAGCACGTTGTAGCCCTGCATTCTCTTAAAGCGCGCTATAACGTCTGGAATCGTGTAGGTTCTCGCGTGGCCGACGTGGAGGTGGCCCGAAAGATATGGAAAGGCTACCGTTATGTAAAACTTTTTATCCTTGGGCTTGGCTTTTCTGTCGGGTTCGAAGATTCTCTCCTCTAACCAGCGCTTCTGCCACTTCTCCTCAATGGCCTTGAAGTCTACTTTCATCTCCAAAACCTCCCTTTGTCTTTAATTTTCCCAGAAGAGAGTCACGAATAGGGGGGTTATCGGTGAAATCAGGCATTTGAGCGCCAGCGGAGAAGACACTCCCCCCTCATTGGCATCGCTTCTGGTAACGGAATTGGGTATTTAAGGTTTTTGGCTTGATTAAAGAATAACCAGCTCCCTCTCCGCCCTTGTCAGCCTCTTCCCCCTTCCATCAATCACCGCCACGTCGTCCTCTATCCTAGCTCCTCCAAGACCAGGTAGATAGATGCCTGGCTCTATCGTGAAGGTCATGCCGTTTTCGAGAATAACTTCCCCGTCCGGCCCTATGTAGGGTTCCTCGTGCACATCCAAGCCGAGACCGTGCCCGGTCCTGTGGGTGAAGTACTCACCGTAGCCTGCCGCCGAAATCACCTCTCGTGCGGCGGCGTCAACTTCCTTCGCCTTTACCCCTGCTCTAACTGTCCTGTAAGCTTTCTCCTGGGCATCCTTGACGACCTCGTATATCTCGACCAGCTTTTCGTTCGGCTTTCCTAAAGCGATAGTCCGCGTTATGTCCGAGTAGTAGCCCTTCCACTTCGCCCCGTAGTCGAGGATAACGAGGTCGCCCTTTCTCAGCCTTCTCTTTCCTGGGGCGTGGTGCGGATTGGCGGCGTTCTCCCCGCTCGCCACGATAGGTTCGAAGGATATTCCGTCGGAAAGCTCCCTTATCCTGAGTTCTATCTTCAAGGCCAGCTCGCTCTCGCGCATTCCCAGGAGATCCCAGCTTAAAAGCTCTTCAAAAACGCGATCAACGACTTTGGCGGAGTGCTTCATGTGGGTAATTTCCTTCGCGTCCTTTCTCATGCGCAGCTCCCTGATGACAGAGCTGAGCGGGTGGAACTCAAAGCCGCGGTTCCCTATGCGCAGGATGTTGATGAGCCAGTCCGCCCTCATCGTGTTCTCGACGAGCAGTTTTCCGGATGAAAGCTCGAATTCCGCGAGAATCCAGGCGAGCTTCTCGTAGGGATTCTCTCCGTCGCGCCAGAAGATAGCTGGGAGGTTTCTCATGACGTTCTCGTAGAGGCTCGGCGCTAGGAGGCGGTAGTCCCCGTCGGCGCTCACAACCAGAACGGTCAACCTCTCACCGGCCTCGTGGATCTGCAGTCCGGTGAGGTAGTACAGGTTCGTTCCGGGGCTTATCAGAGCACCTTCAAAACCGCGCTCTTTCATGAGGGAGATGAACTTATCAAGGCGCATGTGCTTCACCGTAACGACTACCCCGCAACCCTTAAAAACTCAACCTCCAACCTCGGCCGACTGGGCGGGGTCAACCCGCGGGATGTTCCCGTAAGGGAGAACCACAAACATGGAAGGGGTGAACCAGATGGGAATGTACAAGTATATTAGGGAAGCTTGGAAGAGCCCGAAGAAGAGCTACGTCGGGGAGCTCCTCAAGAAGAGGATGATCCAGTGGAGGAGGGACCCCGTCGTTAAGAGGGTTGAGAGACCGACCAGACTCGATAGAGCGAGGAACCTTGGCTACCAGGCCAAGCAGGGCTACGTTATCGTCCGCGTCCGCGTGAAAAGGGGCGGCAGGAAGAGGCCCAGGTGGCGGGGCGGCAGAAAACCGAGCAAAATGGGTATGGTGAAATATTCACCAAAGAAGAGCCTCCAGTGGATAGCTGAGGAGAAGGCAGCAAGGAAGTACCCGAACCTCGAGGTCCTCAACAGTTACTGGGTCGGCGAGGACGGTATGTACAAGTGGTTCGAGGTCATAATGGTCGATCCGCACCACCCGGTCATAAAGAGCGACCCGAAGATCAACTGGATAGCCGGAAAGGCTCACAAGGGTAGGGTCTTTAGAGGACTCACCGGCGCGGGTAAAAAGGGCCGTGGCCTGAGGAACAGGGGCAAAGGAGCTGAAAAGGTCCGGCCCAGCATAAGGGCCCACGAGGGCAGGGGCAAGTGACCCCCTTCATTCTTTTAATTGTCTCTCTTTAGTAGCTTAAAATCAGCAGATTGAACCCTTTTCCGTTGCATCTCCATGCAACTTCTTTACTCCCTCTCTACTTCTCTCAAAAAGTCCGAGTGAAAGTAGTACTAATAAAACCACTTCGGCTGTGTTAGTGGATGTTGAGCTAAGTAGTAATGTTTATAAGGGGATTTATCTAAAATTGGATGCAAAACTGCAAAAAAGGTGAAGCCTGTGACGTGGAAGCCGTTGTTCGCGGTCATGATTGGACTGATGATGGTCGGGATGGCAGCGGCTGGAGCAGATGTATCAATGGGAAAGGCGGACGAATTTGATAATGGCACATTGGATATTAGACTTCCCCCAACGCCACTGGGCGAGGTGACGTACTTTTGTGGGGATAACGCGGTAAAAGCCCTAATGGAGCTGAGCCGCAAAAATCTACCGCTGAGAATACTCCCCGGCCAGGGGTTGTCCCAAGTAACGTTCTTGGGAGTGTACAGGGACACCAACGGTAGGGTATATTATTACATTGTAGAGGGGCCTGTGAAAACGGAGACAGTACTTAAGGATTTTATTAAAAATGCGAGGCACTTTTCTCAGAGACCAACACTCAGGAAAATCTCAATGGTGGGACATACCCGGGACTGGAATGACATTGGAGCAATCACATGGAAAAAGGTTTTCATCGGAACTACAATGGAGATGGGGGTAACGGCAGAGTTTAGTTACGTCTCCACGACATCGGGAATGACGTACTACCTTGTGGAAATCCACCAGTCGGGCAATCCCAAAAGAAGTGACATAGCCCTTGATAAAATGACCGTAGATGTAAGTGTCCCGAATGAGATACCCCTCTCGGAGACATGGGTAAGCCGGTGGCTCCCCAGAACTGATGGAGGACCAAAAAAATACTACTCATACACTTCACAGATAAGCGTGGATGGGAACTTGCTCGGTTATTCAGCCTCAGCATCAACTAGTGAAGAAACCAACGATGGTATCACGTTTAGATGGAAAGTTAAGAGTCGTGAGATAGGCAGGGATGTTGAGTTCATACATTACGACTTTGTAAAGAAAATCTGGGGTGGGATCCTGACACGGCCGGCCTATGGGGTAATTCTCGATGCAAACCCCACTGTTATCGTCGTCTCCAAGCGGAACAGTGCCAAGTTATCCTTTGGGGCCCAGGCGAAGTTCAACATTGCCAACCGGATGATTGTTCCGACAGATACGCTGGAATTCGAAGTTGAAGTCACCCCCGTGAGTGTTAGGGAGTATTAGTTCCCGGGGGAAAGTGGACAGAACTAGTGATTTTTCTTTATTTCCTTCGGTCTTTGGCATTTGAACAGTATGCGTACCCGACGGGGGTTAACTTCCTGGTACCTCTCCAGTGAGTTCGCGAATGGACTTATCGAAAGGCTGTCTCCTATAACCATCGGGATGTACAGCCCTCCTTTTGATTCAGGACTGGTCAGCATCTTTTCCATAGGGTATCAAGTCAAGCAGGGATTAGCTTTTAAAACCACCTTCCCTATTCACTCCGGTGAGAGAGATGGCGAAGCTTAAAGCCCACCACGTCAGGCTTACCACCTTCATCCAGGCAACAGAGGACGAGGACAAGGTTCTCGAAGCGATAGCGACCTTCATTCCCGATGGGATTGACGACGATGACGTCAAGGTTGGCATGGAGGAAACAACCGGCTTCTTCGGGAATCCCATAAAGGTAGTTAACGTTGAGATAAAGAGAAGTAAAGCCGTGAGGAAATTCCTGGAGCACTTCAAGGACCTCCTGAGTGAAAAAGACAAACAATACCTCCTTGAGAACCTGGATGAAAAGGTGGATGAAGAAGGAACGCTCTACGTTCGCTTCAACAAGCAGAAGGCCTATCTCGGTGAGGCAGAAATCGATGAGGGTGCTGATGTCGTTCAGGCCAGAATAAAGGTCCAGGCCTTTCCGATGAGGAAGGAGGCCGTTGTCAAAGCCGTCCGGGAGTGGCTGGAGGAATGAGCGAAAAACCGGAAACTCCCGGGGAGGAGATCTCCTTCTCGCGGGACTACTCCGTCGAGATGGACGTGAGGAGTGAGGACGCTTACGAACTCGCGAGCCAGTGGTTCGACGAGGTGGTGTTCACAAAAAAGCTCGTCCTCGAAAGCTCCCCCGATTGGAGCGCGCTAAAGGAGGAACTCAGGGCCCTCCGCGAGGCCTACGGTAAAGTTGCCCTCCTCATCGTGACCAAAAAGCCGAGCCTCATTCGTGAGGTCAAGAACCGCAGTCCGAGGGCTTTAATCTACGTCCAGGGCGGAGACATGAGGGTGAACCGCGCCGCCCTCGAGGCCGGAGTTGATGCCCTGATAAGCCCCTGGTTCGGGAGGAAAGATCCGGGCTTTGACCACATCTTAGCGGGAATAGCCGCGAGGAGGGAAGTGGCGGTGGGCTTTTCGCTCTCACCCCTTCTCAGGGCGAACCCCTACGGCAGGGTTCAGATCCTGCGCTTCATGGCCAAGGTCTGGCAGCTAGTGAGAAAGTACAATGTTCCGCGCTTCCTGACAGGTTCCGCAGAAGGTAGATGGGAGGTTCGTTCCCCCAGGGACCTGATGAGCCTGGGAATAACCATTGGAATGGAGGTAACGGAGGCGAGGGCGAGCCTGAACTTCCATCCCCGAAGAATTCTGGCTAGCGAAAGATTGACGTGAAGTCGTCGCTATCTATCCTCGGGAACGAGCTGGCGGTGAGTACGAGCCGCGTAACCTCGAAGGCCATGTCGGAGAGGCCCTTCCCAATGGGGTCATTTGTGAGCAGGGCGAGCGAGTTCCCCTTGGCGTGGAAGATGCCTATGTTGGCCTCCGGATCCCTCAGGAGAAACTCCATCACGTTTCTTCCAACGGCATGTTCTTCCATGAGCCCCCAGGTTACCGTCCTTATTATCGAGGCAGTCCAGAGTGAAACGGCATCGAAGGTCAGCTGGTAGGCGGCCCTGGTGTAGAAGTCAAAGAGGCTCTGAGAATCGCCAAAGGGGTTCGTTTCAAGTATCCTCCGCGCGTCCGCGAGTAGAGCCGAGGCGCTGGAGTAAAGCTTGTCCAGGTAGTTGATGCCAGCAATGGCGTTGGCCTCCCCGTCGAAGTTCATAACCACCGAGACGACCGCACCGGCCACAAGGGCCCCCAGCGGGTCGGCTGGGAGTTTCTTCTTGAGGGAAACGAGAACCGTTCCGAGAAGGAGCTCCCACGTCAGAACGTAGAACGGTCCCGTGCTGGGATTCCTGACAACGTCGTTGACGGCCGGGCCCGAGACGTACTGAATACCCTTCCCCGGTTCGATTTCGCTGAGTGGGAGCCAGACCCTTTTGCCTTTCCTAACCTTCGTCCAGTCATCCACGGGAACGATGGTTGGGATCCTGGTCTTCACGTCATAGAGTTGCTCGAGCTCATTTCCAAAATCCCTCAGAACCTCCTCCACGTTCCTTGAGAACTCCTCTTCGTTTCTGGAATTCAGAGTCGCCTTCAGAAACCGCATCTCCAGGGAGCGAGAGGGGGGTTCATCTCCCATGGGGCACCACCGCAAAACTTATATTCCCAGGAGGGTTAATAAAAGTTTTGGGACCATAAGATTTCAGCGTTCCCCTTTTTAATACGACGTTGCATTAAAAACGCCTTCCAGGCGCTTTTATGGGGTCCAAGGTCTAAAGAAGTATAGAAAAGATCAGGGAAGCTCAAGGGCCGGGAAGTAGTCGGGCTCGTAGTCCTCAAGCTTTCCGTCGAGGTAGTCCTCGTAGCCACCAAGATCGAGGAAGCCGTGGCCGCTGAGGTTGAAGAGTATAACCTCCTCTTTTCCTTCCTCTTTAGCTTTCAGCGCCCTGTCTATTGCCCCTTTTATCGCGTGGGCACTCTCCGGGGCGGGAATTATTCCCTCGGTCTTCGCGAACAGCTCTGCCGCCTGGAAGACCTCGTTCTGGTGATATGCTATTGGTTTGACAATCCCGTGGTTGATGAGAACGCTCAGCGTAGGCGCTAATCCGTGGTAGCGAAGTCCTCCAGCGTGAATCGGCGGGACGTAGTAGGTGTGACCCAGGGTGTGCATCTTCATCTTCGGTGTGTATCCGCCCGAATCGCCGTAGTCGTATTTGTAAACACCGCGCGTCATTGTAGGTGCAGCCTTTGGCTCAACCGCTATGAACTCGTAGTCCGCTTTGCCGTCCAGAACGTCTTTAACGAATGGATAAGCCAATCCAGCGAAGTTGCTTCCACCGCCGACGCAGCCGATTATAACGTCCGGCTCCTCGAACTCCTTCATCTGCTCCTTCGTCTCGAGACCTATGACCGTCTGGTGCATGAGGACATGGTTTAAAACGCTTCCAAGGGCGTAGCGGGCCTTTTCATCCCTCAGAACGTCTTCTATTGCCTCGCTTATCGCTATTCCCAGGCCGCCGGGGTGGTTCGGGTCTTGAGCTAAAAACTTCCGTCCGATTTCGGTCCTGTCGCTCGGGCTCGGATAGATTTCAGCGCCGTAGAGGCGCATTATGGTTTTCCTGTAGGGTTTTTGCCGGTAGCTGGCGCGCGCCATGTAAACCCTGACCTTTAAACCGAGGAGCGCTCCCGCTAAGCTTAAGGCCGTTCCCCACTGACCTGCTCCGGTCTCTGTGACGAGCCTCTCAATCCCCTGCTCCTTGGCGTAGTAAGCTTGAGCTAAAGCCGTGTTTATCTTGTGGCTTCCCGTCACGGTCGCTCCTTCATACTTGAAGTATATCCTGGCTGGAGTTCCGAGGGCTTTCTCAAGGTTAGTGGCCCTGAAGAGTGGCGTTGGCCTTCCAATCTTGGCGTAAAGTTCGCGGACTTTTTTCGGAATCTCGATGTAGCGCTCGTTGCTCATCTCCTGTTTCACAAGCTCGGCCGCGAAAATCCTCAACAGTTTCTCCGGCTCCATCGGTTCTCCCGTTTCCGGGTCGAGGGGAGGCTCTAAAGGCTCCGGAAGGTCGGGCAGTATGTTGTACCACCTCTTCGGTATCTTCGAATCGGGAAGAACGGCTTTCATTCTACCACCTCCTTTCCAAGAACGTTCACACTAACCGTCTCAACAAATCCCAAAAGCGAGGGAATAACGAGCGTAAGGGCTAAGCAGGGGCTTTTAAGTGGGAGAACGGCGTGACCAAAAACACTCCCCCCTTAGTTCAGCGCCAAAAGCGATCCCGCCCTGAAATCTGTGAACTAACGGGGAGTTTCGGGGGAGCTATGCTAAAGCCAAAAACGATCACTCCTGGCTATCATGGTGCATCGGACATAGGAACAGTGCATCCCTTATAGGGTTTTCGGCCCGCATCTTGAAAATATGACGAATCTCCTGGGAACTCTGTCCTAAAATCGTCATCCGTTCGAAGATTAGTTCACGGTCCCCACTGCCACCAGCCGTACCTCATGACGAGGAATGCTATGCCCACGCCGATGACCATGAGTATCAGGAGAATTGCAGCCAGCTTCTTCCTGTCCCTGGCTTCCATACCATCACCCCGACCCTTTCGGCTCGGCCCTATAAAAACCTTCCTACCCGTGATTGAACGAACTCATCAACGGCCCTGCAATCTCCCCTGCCGGATACAACCGCAAGGCCACCGGCTATCCTCACCTCGGCGATGTAAACGCAGCGGTTTCCCCTCCTCAGCATGGCCTCTCGGATGACGCTTTCCCGCGACCCAAAGTTCCTGGAGATTTCAGTATAACCCCTTTCTCGGGCGTTTTGAACCGCGTTAAGGTAAACCTTATCCGCCTTCTCGATGGGCATTTTCAGGACGATGGTGTGGCTGGTTACGGGCATTCTGACCTCGAGGTTTCTCCATGCCATTCCGGAGACGTAGACGACTTTTCCTGCTGGTTCCACAAGGTAGGAACAGGACTGAATCACATCGGCGCTCCCGTTGAGCGGCCAGAGGCTGCCTTCAGCATTCCAGCATCCGGTTTTGAGGTGGAGCCCCGAGACGAGGTTCAGGCTCGTTACCCGGGGCGGAGTCAGCAGGATGGCGATTAAGATGGCTAGAACCCCGAAGGGGACGAGCATCCTGGGTTTCCGTGAGTAGTACCGCCTGAACACGAGGACCGGGAGGATGAACGCCAGGCCGAACGTCGCAAGCCCCAGCGGGCGGTTGAGCTGGACGGCTATCCACGCAAAGAACGAGATGGCTGTGGATATGGTCACCGATAGGGGCAGCTTCCAGCCCATGGTTTCATCTCCACCTGAAGTACGGCATTCCGCTTAAAAGCCCCTTCACGGCTTCAAACCCGGTTGAAGCGTTTCCGGAAGGGTTATTAGTGGGGAGGGTGTAGGAATTTCGATGCGCCATGCTCCGGCTTGAGGTCAACTGCGACGAGGGCGAGGGGGAGAAGGTGAGAGACGTCCTTGTGCTTCACCGCCCTCGTTCCCGATTTCATCATAAACGATATCGCCGTGGATCTCATGAAGGCGATAGACCTTCGGAAGGGCCGTTCTTCGATAACCGGGGCTCCTGTAGGCGGAAGATCTATCAAGTACTCCAGCTCAGTCAAGTCCCTCGCCAGGTACAGGCGTCGCTGGACCCCAGCGGATATAGAAAGCCTCGTGGAGAACGCAAACAACCAGGCAAGGGTTGATCCGATTCAGCCCACCTCCCGGGGCGGTGGCATCTATTATAGCGCTCTTCGGCCTGATTACGAACAGCGTGGCCATGATGATCTCCGCGATGCTCCTCTCACCCATCCTCGACCCGCTCTACGGCTTCGCCATCAACATCGTCATGGGCAGGGGACGGGACGCGGCCGGTGCCCTGCGCTCGATACTGCAGCTTCTCATCGTTGTCTCTGCCTCTGCTTTTCTGAGGACCCTGATTCTCAGGAGCTTGGGAATGATGCCCCCGAGCCATCGCGGAAAATACTCCTCCGGGCCGGTTCGGGTGCCATCTACATACTACTGGCCATAGTTCTGGGCTACGCCGGGATAGTGGCGATAGTGAGCAGGATTCCGGAGATACTGGCCGGTGTTTCGATAGCGGCGGCGCTCGTTCCACCGACGACCGTTATGGGAATCTCCCTCGCGATGGGCTGGCGGGGGATCTTCGGGGGCTCTCTCATCCTCACCCTGGAGAACGTTCTCGGTCTGCTGAGCGGTGCCCTCCTGGGCCTCTACCTCCTGAACCTCTCACCGAGAAGTTACTACGAGAGGAGGGCAGCGAAAATGCACACCAGGAGGACGACGGTGGTACTCGGTCTGATGATTCTCGCACTCGTCCTGCTTGAGCTGGTCGTTTAGGCGATCTCCGTCTGCTCGTAAACCTCCCGTCCCTGCCTGTGCTTCATCAGTACGTCATAGAGGAACTCCTTGAGGTCGGAGCTCATGTCATCGAACAGGATGTCCGCGCTTCCCCGGTAGGATTTCTCCGCCGCTTCCACGAGCGTCGCCACTGCGGGCGTCAGCCCCCTGAGGAGCAGGGCCACCAGATCGGGCATCGCCTCCTCCCCTACCTCCCCGTCCGATTCAAGGGCCAGGTACACGACGAAACCCCTCATCTGAACCGCGAGCACGAAGTCGCTCTCGCTCAGCTCGAAGAAGGAAAAGTTGGGGGCCTTCGATCCGGTTCTGGCTATGAGAACTCCGCGGATTGAGATGGTTATCTGCTCCCCCTCCACCTCGAAGATGAGGTCCTTTGCGAGCTCCCTTCTGGCCAGGATGTACAGGTTCTCCAGCGACATGGTGCCCCCTTGGAAGGGGAGAATAAAAGGGTTTGGTCTACTCGACGACCCGCTCGATTTCCCCTCCGCCCGGGGGAAGGATCGCGTTCAGGTCCTCCTCCCTGACCCGGTAGCCCCACTTCTCCAGGATTGCCCTTATCCTCTTGACTAGCTCGCCCTTCTTGAGCCTTCCGGGCCTTACGATGATGTAGCGCTTTGTGTGAGCCTTAATGGCCTCAACGGGAGCACTGACGACGTATTCATCGCCCCCGTAGTTGATGACCCCAACGGCCAGCCTGAGCGGCAGTCCGCGAAGCCAGTTTCTCTTTCCATAGACCATGAACGCTCCCTTTCCAAGATATTCTCCACTGGGAACCTGCTTCGTAACCTGCTCGGGATATGCCCAGTAGGCGTCCGCTCCGTAAAGCCCCTGGCTCCACGCCCTGCTCATCGAGACCGCAAACTGGCAGGCCTCGAATATGGTCTTCTCTCCAGCCTTCTGCCCGTCCTTGATGACGACGTGGGGAGCGCCGTAGACGTCGGCGTGACAGTACAGGTCGTTATCCATCATATGTTTTTTTATGAGGATCTCGTTGGTGCTCGCGTCCTTTCCGGCTAAAACCAAGAAACCCTCGCTCGAAACGAACCAGCGGAACTTCTCGAACCACTTCTTCTTTCTCCGCTCGATTTTCTTTACGCTGAGTTCCTTCTTCATCTCTTCCTCGATGAGTTCCTCGACCTCGTCAAGCTTTCTTCTCGTATCTTCGTAGGCTTTGAGTGCCCCCTCGTACTTGTGCCTGAACTTCTTGGCCTTCTCATAGTAGAGTTCCGCGTTCTCTCCAAGGCTTTTGTTGAGGTAGAGTCGGATTTTTTTCCCGTCGAGCTCTATCGTTACCGCCTTCTCCCCGGGGTCAATGGACCTTACCAGGAGCGCGACCCTGTTTCCGGCCTTCTTGCCCTCCTCGATTCTTCGCCTGAACTCATCCCAGCCGAGGGTTTCCGTTGCCTTCCTGAACTCCTTCAGAAGACGCTCCACCAGGGAATAGTTCGCGTATATCAGATCGCCGATCTCCTGGTTCTCGTTCATGGCTTTCTCAAAGCCCCCGAGCATCTCCTCCTGTTTTTTCAGTGTCATAAGGAGCTGTCTCTTTTTATCCTCGAGCCTCTTCGTCTGCTCTATCCGTGCCTTCTCTATCGTTAATCTTCCAAAGTATTCGTCTAAGGCTTCGCTGAAGGTTTTGAAGTACTCCTTCTCAAGCCCCTCGTAGATTCTCAGCTCTATCGGAACCACATCGTGCATGTTCCCGTCTTTGAAGACGATGTTTGGCCTCGGTTCGTCGTTGAAGGTTTCCAGCATCGCATCATAGACTTTCCGGAGGTCTTCGTCACTCAGCTCTTTAACCGGAGTCGTCTTCTCGAAGCCAGCTCTTATCGAAATCTCCTCGGCGTACATTCCGCCCATGTTGAGCTTTCTCGCCAAAGCGCGGACGAGTTCTAAATCCTCGTCCTCTCTCATCAGCTTGAGGAACCTCTCAAAGGAAACCTCTAGCGGGTTCTCCCTCGCTGGCGGGAACCTGTATTCGGCCTTCGGTTTTATTGCCCTGTCCCGGTACTCCTCGTAGCGAAGCGCCGCAACGATTCTGTTGTCCGAATCAACGAGAACCACGTTGCCCCTCCGAAAGAGCTCCCCTATGAGAGTGTAGTCTCCTACCCTGATCTTGACTATCCTGTCGAACTGGTGTTGCTCTATGGCATCGATGAATCCCCCACCGAGGTGCTTCCTGAGGAGCATCGTGAAGCTCGACGGCTGTTTTGGGGCCTCCCTGATGTAACTGGTGAGATGGAACCTCTTTCCGGCCTGGAGGATCAGGTCGGCCCTCCCCTCCTTCGTCCTCAGCTTGATCCTTATCTCGTCCTTATCGTGATAGACCTTGTCGACGCGGGATCCAACAAGCCACTGCAGTTCCCTAACTATGTATCGGATGTCAACACTGCTCATTTCCTCCTTCATTCTCCCACCGGTGGATGATGAACTTCTCGGGTTAAAAGCTTTCAGAACACCGTGATGAAGGGGGCGGGATAGGGTTAAATACCACGATGACGTAACACTCCTGGTGATACCAAATGACGGGCCACTTCGCCTTCCTTCTCCACACCCACATTCCATACGTCAGGAAGCACGGCAGATGGCCCTTCGGCGAGGAGTGGCTCTACGAGGCTATGGGCGAGAGTTACCTGCCCCTGCTCATGGAGTTCGAAAGGCTCCGCGATTCCGGCGTTCGCTTTCAGCTGGTCGTCAACATAACACCGGTCCTCATGGAACAGCTTGCCGACGAATACGTCAGGCGGGAATTCGAGCACTACCTCGAGAGAAAGATAGAGAAGACCGAGGAGGACCTGAAATCGGGCAAGTACAACAAGAAGGCCGTGATGACATCACTAAATCACTTCAGGAAGGTCCTGTCTTACTGGAGGGCTATAAACGGCGACATAATCGGGAAGTTCCGCGAGTTACAGGAGAACGGCTACATCGAGATAATAACCTCCGCGGCAACGCACGGCTACCTACCCCTCCTCCTCAGGGAGGAGGCGATAAGGGCGCAGATAGCGAACGGCGTTTTCACCTACGAGAAGCACTTCGGGAGAAGGCCGAAGGGGATATGGCTGCCTGAGTGCGCCTACCGTCCGGCCGGCGAGTGGGAGCTTCCCGGCGGGAGGAAGGTGAAAAGACGGGGCATCGAGAAGTTCTTGGAGGAGTTCAGCATAGAGTACTTCTTCGTCGAGAGCGGGCTTATAGATGAAGGTCCGGTGATCGAAGACTACGGGGAGGTTGACGTCTACGGGGATGGGAAGAGCACGCTGAGGCCCTACTGGATAAAGGGCTCGAACGTTGCCGTCTTCTCGAGAAACCGCGAGACCGGTCATCAGGTCTGGAGTGCCCGCCACGGCTACCCGGGCGACTTTTTCTACCGCGAGTTCCACAGGAAGGCCCCCGAAAGCGGAGGGCAGTACTGGAGGATAACCGGGAAGGACGTTGAGCTTGGAGACAAGGAGTTCTACGACCCGGATAAAGCGATGGAGCGCGTCGAGGAGCACGCGAGGCACTTCGTCTCGCTGGTCGAGAGGCTTTTGCGGGAGCACGAGAAGAAAACGGATGAGAAAGGCATAATGGTCTCGCCCTACGACACCGAGCTTTTCGGCCACTGGTGGTTTGAAGGCGTCAGGTGGCTCGGTAGGGTTCTCGAGTTAATGGCGAGCAGGGGGATAGAGACCGTGAGCCTCTCCCGGTTCCTCGAGAACTACTCCGGCGAGAGGCATGAGATAGAGCTTCCCGAAGGTTCGTGGGGCAGGAACTCAGATCACTCGACCTGGTGGAACGAGGAAACTGAGTGGACCTGGGAGCACGTTTACCGCGCGGAGGACAGGATGGTTGCTATAGCAAGCCGCTTCTACGGAAAGGACGCCCTAATTGACAGGGTTATAGAGCAGCTCGCGAGGGAGCTTTTAATCTTAGAGGCGAGTGACTGGCAATTCCTCATCACGACGGGACAGGCGAAGGAGTACGGGGAGAGGCGCGTTCTGCTCCACAGCAGGGACTTCCACAGGTTGGCCAATGAGCTTGTGAAGTACGTGAAGGGGGGAGAGTTTAACACCGGGTTGCTCGAAGAACTTGAGGAACGCGACAGCGCCTTCAGGCCGGTTATCGTTGCCCACTACATAAGCGACAGCCCGACGGAGCTTGAGGAGTACGTCGAAGAACAGGGAAACCCGGTGGGGGATCGGGAGTAAAACTGGATCGGGGCCCGGATGGGCCGCCGGTCATCACAGAAATGCATGACGGTGTTTGTACAGCCCGATCATAGCCGATACCAGGAGGTATATTTCCGTTGCCCCGAGTATCGCCAGTACCAGAAGGTACCCGTGGACGAAAGTGGTGCTCTTGTGGATCGCCGAGGCGATCTCCTGGATTTTTGCCGGGTCCCTGAGGGCTGCCAGGGAGTACTGTATCGCCATCGCTCCAGTTATGAGGGGAATCGGTATTGCGGAGTACGCGAGGAGCAGTCCCAGGTGCCCCCTGCGCTGGAGGGCAAGCATTGAGAGGATTATCGGAATCGCAAGTATGAGGGCCGTTATCGCGATGAACCTGTTGAGGTAGAGTCCACTCAGAACGAAGAAGAGCGTCATACCGAAGAGATACCTGCGGTAGACTCCCTTCAGCTCCTTCATTGCCTCAGGCTGGAAGTCGTATCTCGCGGAGCGCGAGTATATGAGGATCCTGTCCACGAGCTTGAGGTACTTTCCTTTGCCTTCCCTCTCGATCTCCCTGTCCACGCTCATGTTCTTGAGTTCCTTCGCCTTTTTGAAGAAGAACTCCGCAAGCTCCTCGTTGTCGTTCTGGACGCTGGCGGCGAGCTCTCTAAAGTTCCTGGATGCCTCCTCCAGCTTTTCAATAACCCTCTCCCGCTCCCTCCCGGTGAGCGTTTTCATCCTCTGAACGCGGGGCACGGTGGTTTCGATGACCTCCGCTGTATCCTCAAGAATGGCTCGACTTCTCACGGTTATCCCTCCCAAGCTTAAAAGAAGAAAAGAAGGGGTTTAAGAGCTTTTTGCCTGCTTCTCCGCCTTCAGCAGTCTGCTTATGCTCCAGCCCATCATGGCGAAGATTACGAGCCACGCCGTCAGCATATAGATTACCCAGCTCTCCATCGTCATCACCTCAGACCTTTATGATTACCTCGTTCTTCTCGAGTTCCTCGCCGTACTTCTTCTTAATGGCATAGTAGCTCTCGATGGCACCGATGATGAACATTGTGATTATCGCTATCCATGGTGCGAGGCCTATCTTTCCGCTGATGAAGCCCTTGAATGTTCCGACGAGCGGCAGTGCAAGGAGTATCGGTGCTATGTACAGTATTATTGGCTTGTACCACTCGGGGACCTTCATGAGTGCGCCCTCATGGAGCTCCCGCCAGAAGTTGTCGGGCTTGAAGAGGTACACTGCTATTATGATGTCAAAGAGCGCCAGCAGGGTCAGCTGGAAGCTCACCCACGCATCCACCTGGTCCATGTAGCCGCTGATGTATATGACCGGCAGGCCCATGATGAAGTAGATGATGAGCACTATCCACGTTCCCAGGCTCCTCTTGATGTTGAGGTCCTCCTCGAGGAGAGCCGTGAGGTAGTTGTACATAGCTATGGCCGAAGTGAAGCCCGCGAACCAGAGGAGCAGGAACCACAGGGCGCCGAAGAGCCTCCCAGCGTCGCCCATGCTGACGAAGGCGTTGGGCAGGCTGGTGTAGGCGAAGCCCAGTCCGAAGGTCCTTCCAATGGCCTGAAGGCCTATGTCCTTGTGGGTGCTGAAGGCCTGGAGTATCTCGTTCCAGTGGGAGTTGAGGTATTCGCTTATCATGGTCAGGTTGGCGGACTCAACGATGTTCTTCGGGATTCCAAGCTGGAGCAGGGCGGTTTTGTCAATCTTGTCCGGGCTGGGGGCGAAGGCCTTCATGACGATGCTTGGGTTGATTATCTTGGTGAAGTAGGCTGTCGCGAGCGGTATTGCTATCGAACCTCCTAGAACGACCTCGGCAAACTCGTTGAGCGAGACTGTAGCTATTCCCGAGAGGGCAACGTCGTCCTTGGGTCCGAGGTAGCTCGCGTAGTTCTGGATGATACCCATACCGAGGGACAGCGTGAAGAATATCTGTCCCGTTGCCGCGAGCATCACTTCCCAGAGGTGGGAGCCGAGGTAGTCCCAGTTGGGAGTCCAGATGAAGCGGAAGCCATCTATGGTGCTCCAGTTGGGGTCAACCGGTGATCCGAGGACGAAGATGTAGCCGACCATGAGGATCGCAAAGATGTAGAGCAACGGCATCATTACCTTGACCCATCTCTCGATTCCCTTGCTGACGCCCTGGCCAACGGCTATGGCGAGCAGTACTACCGTGATGCCCCAGAACAGGAACACCTCTGCGTGGTTGCTGAGGTACTGGACGAAGAACTCACCGGTGTTCTTGCCGAAGTAGGCTCCGGTTATGCTGAACCAGGAGTACGCGGCAGACCAGCCTATGAGGTGCAGGTAGTAGCTGTTGAGAAGTACCGTCAGGCTGAAGGCCAGCATACCGCTGATAACCCCGAGCCACAGCGCGCTCCTGGGTTTGAGGCTCTCCCTTGCCATGAGGTAGTACGTCGGGCCCAGTGTTCCATGGCCGTACTTACCACCGTAGCGACCCGCGACCCATTCAACCCACATCACAGGGATACCGAGGAAGAACAGCGCTATGAAGTACGGCACCATGAAGGCTCCGCCACCGTTCTGGGCCACCTGCGTCGGGAACCTCACGAAGTTGCCCAGACCAACGGCGTTTCCGGCCATTGCAAGGATCAATCCAATCTTCGTTGCCCACTGGTCCCTGGGCTGCTCCATAGTAATCACCTCCGTCCTTAAGTGTATCCATCGAATGCCCCATGGATTGAGCCGGGGCATTATGTATAAAGTGTTCTATTCTATAAAAAGCTTTCCCACGCCTTTTTTCGACGAAAGCCGATTTCTGTACGCATAAAAATACTCGCGCAGGATTTTTGTCATTTTTCCAGTACTTGGGGGGATTGTAAGGTCGTAATTGTCAGACAGACAATAGATCGGCCCCCAATTGTAACTTCGATAAAAGCAAAACCGGGCTATCGGGAAAAGGTTAATTAAAGACAATCCCCCAGAGGGATCGGTGCCCGATGATTGCAACAAGAGTGAGCTGAGGGGTGATGACCGACTTCTCGCTGAGGGCACCGACACCAACCCCCGTCAATGACTGTTTATGTGCTCCGATGTATAAAAAATTCCTGGTGTACATCGCTCTTTTTGGCTCAATGTTTCGGGAGAGTTTTCCTTTCAGTCAAAAATTTGCGCACGCAAGTTCTTGCAAAAAAATAACCGTTCTCCGGCCTTTTTATCGAAAGATTTATATAAGTAAATGTCCAACTTCCACTGCAGATTATCAAAACCCGAGGTGGGAAAAATGGTCGAGATTGACCCCTTTGAGATGGCCGTTAAGCAGCTCGAGAGGGCTGCCCAGTATATGGACATAAGCGAAGAGGCCCTCGAGTGGCTCAAGAGGCCCATGAGGATCGTTGAGGTTAGCGTCCCGATAGAGATGGACGACGGTTCTGTTAAGGTTTTCACCGGTTTCCGCGTTCAGCACAACTGGGCGAGAGGTCCCACAAAGGGTGGTATTCGCTGGCACCCGGCCGAGACCCTCAGCACCGTTAAGGCCCTGGCAACCTGGATGACCTGGAAAGTAGCTGTCGTCGACCTCCCCTACGGTGGAGGTAAGGGTGGCATCATCGTCAACCCGAAGGAGCTTAGCGAGAGGGAGCAGGAGAGGCTCGCCCGCTCGTACATCAGGGCCATCTACGACGTCATCGGCCCGTGGACCGACATCCCGGCCCCCGATGTCTACACTAACCCGAAGATCATGGGCTGGATGATGGACGAGTATGAGACCATCATGAGGAGAAAGGGCCCGGCCTTTGGTGTCATCACCGGAAAGCCACTCAGCATCGGCGGTTCAGTAGGGAGGACCACCGCAACCGCCCAGGGTGCGATATTCACCATCAGGGAAGCCGCGAAGGCCCTCAACATGGACCTCAAGGGTAAGACTATCGCCGTCCAGGGCTTCGGTAACGCAGGTTACTACACCGCCAAGCTCGCTAGGGAGCAGCTCGGCATGAAGGTCGTCGCGGTCAGCGACAGCAAGGGCGGCATCTACAACCCCGATGGTCTTGACCCCGACGAGGTCCTCAAGTGGAAGAGGGAGCACGGCAGCGTTAAGGACTTCCCCGGCGCGACTAACATCACCAATGAGGAGCTCCTCGAGCTCGACGTTGACGTCCTCGCTCCGGCAGCAATTGAGGAGGTCATCACCGAGAAGAACGCCGACAGGATCAAGGCCAAGATCGTCGCGGAAGTTGCCAACGGTCCGGTTACCCCCGAGGCCGACGAGATACTCCGTCAGAAGGGCATCCTCCAGATCCCGGACTTCCTGTGCAACGCCGGTGGTGTCACCGTCAGCTACTTCGAGTGGGTGCAGAACATAAACGGTTACTACTGGACCGAGGAGGAGGTCCGCGAGAAGCTCGACAAGAAGATGACCAACGCATTCTGGAGCGTTTACAACACCCACAGGGAGAAGGACATCCACATGCGCGATGCTGCCTACGTCGTCGCCGTGAGCAAGGTCTACCAGGCCATGAAGGACCGCGGATGGGTGAAGCACTGAGCTTCCCCCTTTCCTCCCTGTTTTCCCTGTTCTGGTCCTTCACTTGGTCTTGTTTTCGAGCTGTGACCTGTAGAGCCTCCCTATGGCCTGCATAGCGGCCGCAACCATTATGCCCGTCAGAATCATCCCCAGAACCGGAAGGATGAGTGCGCAGAGAACCTTTGAGACGGCGGTGGTGGGGGTAAAGTCGCCGTAGCCAACGGTGAAGGCCGTTATAAACGCGAAGTACATCCCGTCCCAGAGGTTTATTCCTTCCTCCAGCGAGAGGACGACCCCAAAGAGGGCTATGGTTACGAAGAGACCTAAGAGTATGCTCTTGACGTAGTAGAGAACCCTCAGGAACTCCCGAAAGAACGTCCTGAATCCTACGAGTTCAAGCTGAATCTCCTTCTCAGTTTCCATACTATCCCATCTCCCGTTGGGCCACAAGGTTTTTAAACGTTGATGGGAACGTCAGGTAGTATTAAGGTGGTGAACATGGGAGAACGTATCGAAGCACTTTTGAGGATTCCACTCGGAATCCTCTACGGGATAATTACCGATATCCTCGGTCTGGTTGTTGGTCTTGTTGTGGTCCTCCAGTTCTTTTACACCCTGATCCTCGGCAGGAGACACGAGGGGATGGCCTGTTTTGCCAACAAGTTCGCTTCCCTCAGGTATCATGTGGACAGGTACCTTTACTTCGCCACGAACGAGAGGCCAATATTTGATATCCCTGGATGGGAGGACACCCTTCCGTGCGATTTCAATCGGGAAGATGCCAGAGAGAAGTACGGGGAAATAAAGAACTCCTTCGAGAACGGCGGGTTTTAAACCTTCGCCCAGTACTCCTTTTCTTCTACCATCGCCCTTACCATCTCGTCCTCGTCCTTGAACATCGTCCTCCTTGAGGGGTTCTGCATGCCGTAGAACTCCATAAACGGACTCGGCCTTCTCTTGAAGGGGTAGTAGAGGTATATGGCGGCAAGTGTCCTGTACGCCTCGGCCATCTCGCTGATGACTCCCGCTGAGACCCCCTCGGCGTAGTGGTAGACCGCTATCGCCTTGCTCACGTCAACGAGGTTGAAATCGCGCTCGACGAGCTGTCTTCTGAGTATCTCCGTCGCCTGTTCTATATCGGCCCTGTCAAGCTCGTCAACCTCGTCCCCGTCCAAGAGGTGCTTTATCCTGATGCGCCTTATTGATGGGTTCTTTGCAACCTGGTTGTCGTATTCAGCAACCACCCACCAGTCGTCCAGAGCTCCTGGATCGAGGACCGTGAAGTGCTCGCTCAGCCTGTCGTAGAAGCCCCTAACCTTGTGGTAGTACTCCTCCTCGTGACCCGTCATTGGATAGCTGAGGTAGACGAGGGGTTTCTCCTTCTCGTGGAAGAGCAGGTCGAGGAACACCCCGTGGGGGTGCCTTATGCCGAACTGGAGGACGTAGCGGACCTCAATGCCCTCCTTCTTGAGCTCGTGGACTAAAGTTTTTACATGGTTTATCGCATCCTCCCGCCACATGACGAGGGTGGTTAGCTTTATGTTGTCCGGGTCGTTCCCAAAGCGCTCGAACCATTCGGGATCGTTGATTATTCTCCTCCTGACGGAAAGGACATCATCGAGAACTATTATGACGCGGTTCGGTCTCAGGAGTTTGAGGTTGCTCGTCGTGAAGCCTATAACGCTCCCGCTCCCCCAGCGGAAGAGGCTCGGCGTCGAGACGAGGTGGTAAATTTTGTCGCTTTCGTCTATTTCCCTCCGGATTCTCTCAAAGGCCTCGTCGCGTATCTCGTTCATGAGATCCTGATGGTTTATTGCAAAGTCGAGGACGTTCTTCCGCGTTATTTTGACGCCCCTTTCTTTCCCCACTTCCCTGATGTAATTAAAGACATGATAGTAGGCGTAGCTCTCTCCTTCCGCGAGCTCAAGCGCTTCCCTCACGTACTCGTCCCTGCCGTTGAGCGGCGGGCCAGTGAGCAGGATTACCTCCTTCATGCATCTCCCCCCATTCCCTTGGACGAAACCTTTAAATACTATTCCCCCGAGGTGCCCGTGTAAGGTTCTTCTATTCTAAAAGATACCAGCAGGGGTGTTGTGGTTGGCTGAGAAGCTAAAGGGAACGACTACGGTCGGCATTGTATGTAAGAATGGCGTGGTCCTTGCAGCGGACAGAAGGGCATCGCTCGGCAACATGGTGCTCTCCGAGAACGTCACCAAGGTTTTCAGGATAGACGATCACCTGGCAATCGCCGGGGCCGGTAGCGTCGGTGACATACTAAGTCTCGTTCGCCTTCTCCGTGCCGAGGCCAGGCTCTACAGGGCCCGGGTAGGGCGGGAGATGAGCGTTAAGGCACTCGCAACGCTGACATCCAACATCCTTCACGGGAGCAGGTTCATGCCCTACTTCGGGTGGTTCCTCATAGCGGGACACACCGGAAAACCGGGGCTGTACTCAGTTGACATGGCCGGCGGCGTAACAGAGGACAG
This sequence comes from Thermococcus sp., assembly GCF_027012695.1. Lineage (GTDB taxonomy): Archaea > Methanobacteriota_B > Thermococci > Thermococcales > Thermococcaceae > Thermococcus. The sequence goes on along the minus strand of NZ_JALUYR010000007.1, from coordinate 4,519 downwards.
GTTCACGGCCGCCGGGTCGGGAATGGAGTTTGCCTTCTCAATCCTCGAGGAGCACTACCGCGACGATATCCCCCTCGTGGAGGGGGTTAAGCTCGCCCTCAAGGCCATTGGGGCCGCCACCAGAAGGGACGTTTTCACCGGTGGTGGGGTTACCCTCGTTACGGTCACGGAGGAAGGATACAAAGAGTGGACAGAGGAGGAGCTCAAAGCCCTCTCCGGGTGAGGTGGTGCCAGTGATAAGGAGAGAGACATTCGTTGACGACATACTGCGCGACATCAAGGAAGTTATAAGTCAGATGGTTCCTCCAGAGGCCAGGATAACCGACGTTGAGTTCGAGGGGCCGGAGCTCGTCATCTACGTCAAGAACCCCGAGGCGATAATGCGCGATGGGGATCTCATCAAGAACCTCGCCAAGGTTCTCAAGAAGAGGATAAGCATCCGCCCCGATCCGGAGGTTCTCATCCCCCCTGAAAGGGCGGAAGAGATGATAAAGGAGCTCGTTCCAAAGGAGGCGGAGATAACCAACATCAGCTTCGACCCTTCGGTCGGAGAGGTCATCATCGAGGCGAGGAAACCCGGTCTCGTCATAGGAAAAAACGGGGAAACCCTCCGCCTCATAACCCAGAAGGTTCACTGGGCGCCGAGGGTTGTCAGAACTCCTCCGCTCCAGAGCCAGACGATTTACTCGATAAGGCAGATACTCCAGGCTGAGGCAAAGGACAGGAGGAAGTTCCTCCGGCAGGCGGGGAGGAACATCTACCGCAAGCCAGAAACTAAAAGTGAGTGGATAAGGATAACCGGTCTCGGTGGCTTCCGGGAGGTGGGCAGGAGTTCCCTCCTCGTTCAGACCAACGAGAGCTACGTTCTGGTTGATTTCGGGGTTAACATAGCCGCGTTAAGGGATCCAAAGAAGGCTTTCCCCCACTTCGATGCTCCGGAGTTCCGCTACGTCCTCGATGCGGGCCTTCTCGATGCCATAATCATAACCCATGCCCACCTCGACCACAGCGGAATGCTTCCCTACCTCTTCCGCTACAGGCTCTTTGACGGGCCGATATACACGACGCCGCCCACGAGGGATTTGATGGTTCTCCTCCAGCAGGACTTCATCGAGATCCAGAAGATGAACGGCGTCGAGCCCCTCTACCGGCCGAGGGATATCAAGGAGGTCATCAAGCACACCATCACTCTTGACTACGGCGAGGTTCGCGATATCGCGCCGGACATAAGACTGACCCTCCACAACGCCGGCCACATACTCGGTTCTTCAATAGTGCACCTCCACATAGGCAACGGGCTGCACAACATAGCCATCACCGGCGACTTCAAGTTCATCCCGACGAGGCTCTTCGAGCCGGCTGTGAGCAGGTTCCCAAGGCTTGAGACCCTCGTCATGGAGTCAACCTACGGGGGAAGCAACGACTACCAGATGCCGCGTGAGGAGGCTGAGAAGAGGCTGATAGAGGTCATCCACGGGACAATAAGGCGCGGTGGAAAGGTTCTCATCCCCGCGATGGCCGTCGGAAGGGCGCAGGAGATAATGATGGTCCTTGAGGAGTACGCGAGGATAGGTGGCCTTGAGGTGCCGATCTACCTCGACGGAATGATATGGGAAGCAACTGCGATCCACACTGCCTATCCTGAATACCTCAGCAGGAGGTTGAGGGAGCAGATATTCCACGAGGGCTACAACCCCTTCCTGAACCCGATATTCAAGCCCGTCGCCAACAGCAGGGAGAGGCAGGACATCATAGACAGCGGCGAGCCGGCAATAATCATCGCCACCTCCGGCATGCTCGTCGGTGGGCCGAGTGTTGAGTACTTCAAGCAGCTCGCACCGGATCCGAAGAACAGCATAATCTTCGTCAGCTACCAGGCGGAGGGAACCCTCGGAAGGCAGGTGCAGAGGGGTCTGAGAGAGATACCGCTCGTTGGCGAGGACGGAAGAACCGAGGTGGTAAACGTCAACATGGAAGTCCACACCATAGACGGCTTCTCCGGCCACGCGGACAGGCGGGAGCTCATAAGCTACGTTGCGAGGCTCAGGCCAAGGCCGGAGAGGGTAATAACCGTCCACGGTGAGGCCCACAAATGCCTCGACCTCTCCACCAGCATCCACAAGAAGTTCGGCATAAGCACGAGGGCCCCGAACAACCTCGACGCCATAAGGCTCAAGTGAGGGTTTCTTCTTACCCTCATCGCAACCTATATGAACATCGGGGAGGAAAATATCGGGGTGTTGTCCATGGGGCGTTTTGCGTTACTCCTGGCGATCCTTATACTCGGTTTCGCGGTTGGGGGCTTTACCCCAGTGAGGGCTGGGGAGGACTACGTCCTCGTTCTCAACCCCGCCAACAACACTCCCTCCTACGCCACCCACGTTTACGATCCGGTTGAGGTGAGCTCCTCCCACGGCTTCTCTGTCCAGTGGTGGGCCACCACGACGTCGGGAGCCGGAGCGAAGCCTATGACAATAATGAGGGTTACTCTATCAGACAGCGCAACCACTGATGGCAACTTCTTAGACCCCTCCGTCAGGGACAGTTATCCTGAGGTGGAGTTCGTCTACAACGCGACTGACAGCGGGCTCTACTTTCTCTACAACCACACCGTGAGGGGGCATGATATCATTGACTTCCAGTCGGGAAGGAAGTGGCACCTCTTCAACGTGACCCTGGAGGTTGTCTCCGGCAAGGTTAACGCCATCTGGTACGTGGATGGCACGCCTTATCTCCGGGAGGCCCTTGACATCGGCCCTCCTCTTTACGTTCAGGCGACCGATGCTTTCACCGGAGAATACGGGCTCCTGTACCTGGATAACGTGACGGACTCCGAGGGGAACAACGACGACTTCAACAACCGATCGAGTACCTACTTCACCTTCGATGGGAACCACGACTTCGTTCTGAAATCCGAGGTGTCCTTCTTCAGCGGCCTGATCCCCGGCGTTGTTCTGCTTGCCCTAGTACCCTTCTTCCTAAGAAGGTGACCCCTTTTAATCCCTTTTAATTCGGGAAACTTTTTAAGCACTCCCCTGAAACCAAGCGTGGTGAAGAAGGTGAAGCTGGCCGTTGAACACAAGTTCTCGCTCGCCGTCTATGCTTGGGGTCTGATAACGGGGGTAATCAGCGGTCTGGCCGCGGCAAAGGTGGAGTACGGCTGGCTCCTGGGAGTGGTTCTCTACCTGTTCGTTGACAGGTTCGTGATGGCAGTAGTCAAGGAGCTTCCAGCCGACGTTCCCGATGGGAGGGCCATACTGAAAAAGGCCTTCTGGGGCTGGTTCATGTTCTGGCTGTACTTCGTGATGCTAACATATTCGGCCACGATACACTTCATCCCCCGGTGCTACTCGAACCAGAGCCTGCTGTACCGGATGGTGGTCAGCGGAAACGCCACCGTTCCGTGCAACGTAACTCCCGTGGGGTGATGGTATGGAGGAGTTCAAGAGGGCCGTCGCGAGGGAGGCCCTGAGGTTCGTCGAGGACGACATGATAGTTGGTCTTGGAACCGGCTCGACCACCGCTTACTTCATAGAGGCCCTCGGGAAGCTTATAATGGAAGGGGAGCTTGAGGACGTTTACGGCGTTCCGACATCCTACCAGGCCAGGCTCCTGGCAATTGAGAGCGGGGTACCTGTTCTGGGACTGGACCAGGTTGATGCGATAGACATAGCCGTTGATGGTGCCGATGAAGTTGATCCCCACCTCAACCTCATTAAGGGGCGCGGAGCGGCTCTCACCATGGAGAAAATCATCGAGTACCGGGCCGGAACTTTTCTGGTACTTGTTGATGAGAGCAAGCTCGTCGAGAGGCTCGGCCAGAAGATGCCGGTGCCTATAGAGGTCATTCCCTCCGCATGGAGGGCCATCGCGGAGGAGATAGAAGTCTTCAACGCGACGGCCGAGCTCAGGATGGCGAGCAAGAAGGATGGGCCCGTCATAACGGACAACGGCAACTTCATACTCGACGCGAGGTTCCACCGCATCGAAGACCCGCTCGACCTCGAGATAGAGCTCAACAACATACCCGGCGTCGTCGAGAACGGCATCTTCGCGGACATAGCGGATGTGGTTTTGGTTGGCACCGAGGAAGGCGTCAAGAGGCTGGAGCGCTGAAATTTTGCAGATCAAAGTTTCATCAAGGTCGTGATTTCTTTTCAGGGCTCTTTATTTTTGGGTTTCCTCGTAGTTGGTTCGCTTTCAATGCGCTCCGTTGGAGCGCTAAAAAAGCCGAACCCACGCAAAAAGCTCCCGATAAAAATCCACTCTCAAAAAGCAACTCCAAAGAGAAATCCTGCCAAAATTGCTGTTTTGAGCAAGAACCACGAACCTTGATCAACCTCAACGGGCAAGCTTTTGGAAAAAGCTTGACCGAAAGTTCGTAGCTCTTCCAGTTTTGAATTTGAGAAATTGGGTTTTCTCCTTAGGAAACAGTTCTTTATGAGAACAATGGACTAAATGCCATCTTAGTAGGGGGTTTATTTTTCTCTGACGCCCGAAGGGCGTCTTTTTAGTGCAA
>NZ_JALUYR010000006.1 GCF_027012695.1 Thermococcus sp. | reverse complement strand
AGTTTTGAATTTGAGAAATTGGGTTTTCTCCTTAGGAAACAGTTCTTTATGAGAACAATGGACTAAATGCCATCTTAGTAGGGGGTTTATTTTTCTCTGACGCCCGAAGGGCGTCTTTTTAGTGCAAACCCCTTACAAAAGAGCCCTTAGAAAAGGTTCTCCTCCAAAACAATTAACTCAAGCAGAAAAAACCCCTCACGAACAGAAACCATAAGAAGGAGCTACCAACTTTCATGAAACTTTGTGCAGGCAAAGGTTCTTGTGGAGCCCCGGGCGGGGTTTGAACCCGCGACCTGCCGCTTACCAAGCGGCCGCTCCACCAGGCTGAGCCACCGGGGCGCCGATGATACGGTGTCGGGAGGGCTTATAAATTTTTCCCTTCCGTGAGTCTCTCGGACAGGCCCTCAAGCACTTCTCGGAAGTTGGCGGCATCAATCCACCTGACCCCCATCTTCTGGGCCCAGGTGAGTATGCCGACATCTGCGGAAACTATGGTCGCATCAAGTTCTTTGGCCAAAAGTATGAGCTCAAAGTCCTCCCTGCTGTCCACTATTCCCTCCCGGAGTGCCTTGCGGTAGTTTCTCCTGAGCTTCTGGATGATCTTGTCAACATCCTCGGTCTCGATGACGCTCTCGCGGACGGCCTTCTCGGCAACTCTTAACCCCTTGTCTATCCTCCGTCTTATGTCGTCAATGAGCTCGTAAACCACAAAGGCAGGAATCTTGATATCGTGGACGTTCGGCGGCTTCTTTATTATGTAGAGCTCGATGTCCGGCAGGAGCTCCTCCCCATCGACGAAGTGCATGACCTCCCTGTAGATGCCCGGCGGCATGTAGAACTCCACCCTGCCAAAGAGCTTCCCTGCGTAACCGAGGAACGTTCTCATCGCCTCGGTCGGGTTGTCCCCGAACTTCTTCCTCACCTCCGGGTTGACAAAGATGCTCGTGTCGAGGACGAACCTCATCGAATCACCACAAGCTTATTTAATCGCGGGAGTTTAAAACGATTGGGTGAAAGCATGAAGGTGGGAGTCGTTTTTGGAGTCAGCGAGCTCGCGAACCCGAAGGTCTTTGAAAAGAAGACCTCGGAGTTCATAACGAACCTCGCGAAGGATTTTGAGGTAGTTGGAGGTTTCTTCGTCTCCACGAAAAAGGACTTCAAGGAGGCGAAGGAGGAGGTCAACTTCAATGAGGTTGATGCAATAGTTCTCTACCCCCTCACCGGTGGTACGGAGGGATCGTTGAAGGAGTTCGCGGTTTACAGGAGACCGATAGTCATCCACGGTGACCCCTTTAACAACTCCCTCGCGGCCGGGATAGAGCTCAGGGAGTACTTCCGCGAGAGGCTTATCCCCTCGACCCTCGTCAAAGACTTCAACGAGCTTAAGGCTGCACTCCTCGGCTACGAGGACATGAAAGAGACCCTGGACAAGTTCCTTCGGATGCGCCTCGGTCTCATTGGAAGGGTTTCCCCTTGGCTTATAAACGAGCGCTTTGAACTTCCCTACACCAGCATAAGCCTCAAGAAGTTCTACGAGTACTATGATAAAGTCACGGACGAGGAGGGCTGGAGCGCCGTCGAGGAAATTGTCTCCAAGGCGGTTGAGATTAAGGAACCCGATAGGATAGCTTTGACCAAGGCCGGGAGGATCTACGTAGCGATAGAGAGAATCCTGAGGGACTACAACTTGGACGGCTTCACCATCGGCTGCTTCGACCTGATAGGGAAGATAGGCTCCACCCCGTGCCTCGCTTTGGCCATGTTCAACGCCCGCGGAATTCCGGCGGCGTGCGAGGGGGAGCTTAACTCCCTTCTCGGCATGATGATAGCGCGGCGCTTCTTTGACAGGCCGGCTTTCATGGGCAACATAGCGGACTACGGCGACGATTATCTCCTTCTCGCCCACTGCACCGCGCCACTCATCGGGCGCTACGTTCTGAGAAGCCACTTCGAGAGCGGAACCGGTGTCGGTGTTGACGTCCAGCTTCCTAAGGGGAGGGCGAGCCTGCTCAAGATACGCGGGAGAAAAGCGGTAGTTGCCGGCGTGGAAGTGGTTGGCCAGGAGCACAGCAACATGCGCTGCAGGACGCAGGTCAAACTCAGACTTGAAAACGCCGTGGACTTCGTGGATGGAACACTGGGGAACCACCATCTACTCGTTTACGTGGATGAGAATGCACTGGCGGATCTTTTGAGTGACCTCGGCTTCGAGGTAATGCTATATTGATTTTCAAATGGGAGAATGGAGGGGCGTTCATTTCCCCTCCACCGAGAGCCTCCTGCCGTAGAACTTAAGACCCAGCCAGGTCGCGATGCCGAGCCCGATCACCACTGGGTTCAGGGTGACCCCGGCAAGGCCAATTGCCCCCACCAGGCCCCGCACCCATCCCTTCAGGCGAGCTTTGTAGAAGCCCGTCAGCGCTATCGCCAGCAGGTACATTACGAAGAGCGTTGCCGCGAGGTAGTAAAGCACCCTCAGGGCGGCAACTGGCGTCCAGTTTGGAACCGTTATGAGGAACATCTCAGGGTGGGTGAAGTAGATGTAGGGGCCGATGTAACCCGCCAGAGCGTACTTCACCGCGTTTATCGCCGTCTTCCAGAAGTCGCCGCCCGCTATCGCGGAACCCGCGTAGCTCGCGAGGGCAACCGGCGGGGTAACGTCGGCGAGGATCCCGAAGTAGAACACGAAGAAGTGGGCCGCGAGCATGGCTATGAGGACGGTGTATCCTGGAACCGGCTGGTTGTACGGGAAGACGTCCCTGACTAGCATGTATATCGCCGGGGCTGCGACAAGGGAGGTTATGATGTAGTTGGCCGTCGTCGGCACACCCATTCCGAGGATCAGGCTGAAAACCATCGTGAGGACGAGGAGCAGCCAGAGGTTCCCACCGGTGAGGTTTATCAGGCGGTAGCCGATGTTGGTGAGCTCGCCGGTCATAGTGAGGACGCCCTGTATGAGGCCTGCCGAGGCGGCCGCCAGCATGACGCTGACGCTGGTCTTTCCTGCGTCTATCATCGCCTCGTAGGTAGCCCTGTACATCATCCTGCCACTGTCCACCGCTGAGCGGTAGCCGACGAGGATGGAGAAGAGTATCCCGAAGACCCCGGTCATCAGGACGATCTGCTCCTTCGTCATGCCGAGATACTTTGTGAGGGCTATGAAAAGCAGGAACAGGGCTGTTATCTGGAACTTCTCGTTGAAGGTGACGCCCTTCCCGACGAGTCCCAGGGCAGTCAGGAGGAGGAACATAGCTACCAGGATAAGCGCGGCCGGTTTGTTGAGCGTACTCCCGGTGAACATCAGCAGTGTTGCCAGCAGGACGATCGCGACGTAGAGCTTCTCGTTTCCATAGATCTCGTCGCGGGAGATCCAGGCCACCCAGATGGCGACGCCGAGGGACGAGATGGCAGCTATCTGAGGCGCTATTCCCCAGACGAGGGCGACGGTGATAACGACGATGGGCAGGAGGATGTAGAGTTTCCTCAGGAAGTATGCCATGGGTTTGAAGGTCTCGGCCGCTATGCCCTTCAGACCCAGCCTCCTGGTCTCGAGGTCAATGAATAGGTAAACGGCCGCGTAATAGACTATGGCCGGAATGACCGCCGCGATTATGATCCTGTTGTAGGGAAGGTTCAGGAACTCCGCCATTATGAACGCCGCGGCGCCCATAATCGGGGGCATCAGCTGACCTCCCGTTGAGGCCACCGGCTCAACCGCCCCCGCTATCTCCGGCGGGTAGCCGGCCTTCTTCATCAGGGGTATGGTGAAGGTCCCCGTCGTCAGGACGTTGGCGACACTCGAACCGCTTACCGTACCCATGAGGGCGCTCGATATGACCGCGGCCTTTGCCGGACCCCCCGGCCTCTTTCCGAAGAGGCTTATCATAAACTCCGTTATGTAGTCGCTGACTCCTATCTTAAGCAGGAAGGCACCGAAGAAAATGAAGGCAAAAACGTAGATCGTCATGACAAAGAACGGGATTCCGAAGATGCCCTCATCAAAGTAGAGCTGCTGGACGAAGCGGGTCCAGTCGTAGTTGATTGCATAGATGCCGTAGAGGAGGAAAACTCCCACGATCGCAGGGAGAACCCATCCAAGAACGCGCCTTGTCGCTTCTATCACCATAATTATCGCCAGCAGGCCGAAGAGGACATCGGTGGTGTTGAGGGTGGAGGTGAGGATGTACCTCTCGTAAACGACGAAAAGGTAGAGCATCGAGATGGCACCAAGGAATCCCATAAGATAGTCGTAGGCAAAGACTTTCCTGAAATACTCCTCCTTCTTCCTTATCGGGTAGAGCAGGAACGTTATTATCATCAGCATTGCCATGACGAAGGCCTCGCCCTGCTTGGGCTGGAAGGTTACTCTGAGGAATTCCAGCTCAATCCCAAGGCGCTGGAAGAGGTCGTAGAGGGTGTAGTTGAAGTTGAATATGAACAGTATTTCGTAAAGGCCTATCAGTACGGCCGCCACCTTAACGACCAGCTCCAGTCTGGGGGGCAACGTCCGGGTTCTCTCTATGACGACCTCCTCCGCGGCGACAACGTCTATGCTTGGCTCCTCAGCCACTTTCACCACCTCCCTATCATCAAACTCGCCAATGGAACGCGCCTTACACGGAACCTGACGACAACCTTCCTGCCCCCATTGGAATCGAGGAGGACGGGTTTGCCATCAACGGTAACGTTGGCGTGGTTTATCGGGATGAACCAGTAGGAAAATTCCCTGCCCAGGTAATCGCGGGTCCTCTTCACATAGAACCCATCGGTTAGGTTCTGCACATCCTCCGGCAGGCCCGCGCCGAAGTCCATCCACCTCATCTCAACGGCGTAGAAGCCGCTTTCGTTGGCGACGAGAATCTCAACTACCGGGCTTCTCTCAACGCTGTGGATGTAGTCGATCTCTATCCTCGAACCGATGGGATATACGTAGGACCTGCCATCGAGGTCTACCTCAATTGCCTTCACCGGGAAAAGCAGGATTAAAACCGCGATGATAATAAAAAAAGAAAGGGCTTTCTTGCTCAAAGAGACCCTCCTCATGGCTTTAAGTCACTGGGCACTTCCTTGCCCTTCTCCTCGTAGTACTTGATCGCTCCCGGGTGGAGTGGAATGCTCATACCGTCGAGGGCGGTGTCGAAGCTTATGTACTTGGCCTTGGCGTGGACCTGCCTGAGCTCGTCAACGTGGTTGAAGAGGAGCTTGGTCATGGCGTAAACAACGTCGTCCGGAACGTCTGCGCTGACGACGAGGATCGCCTTGACCGCGAGTGTGGGGGTGTCCTCGGTCATGCCCTTGTAGGTGTCCTTCGGAAGGGTCTGGGCGACGTAGAAGATGTATCCCTTCTCCTTGAGCTTCTTGAGTATGTCCTCCCCGATTGGAAGAACCCTTACCGGGGTCTGGACTGCTATCTGTTCGATTGCCGGAGTGGGGGCACCGGAAACTATAACCGCCGCATCAATCTGGCCGAGCTTGAGCTGCTGGGCCGCTTCACTGAACTTGAGGTAGACCTTGTCAACGTCGTCCCACACTCCAGCGGCCTCGAGTATCTGCTGGGCGGCAACGGCGGTACCGCTCCCGGCCGCTCCAACCGCGACCTTTCTTCCCTTCAGGTCCTGGAGGCTGTGGATTGGGCTGTTGGCCCTGACGACGAACTGTATGGTCTCCGGGTAGAGGGCCGCTATGCCGCGGAGCTTTTTAACAGGCTTGCCCTTGAACGCCTTTAGGATCGTTCCGTGGTAGGCGTAGTAGGCGACGTCGTTCTGCATTATCGCCGCCTGGGCCCTTCCGTCACCTATGGCCTGGGCGTTGGCAACACTGGCACCGCTGGTGACGGCCCTGGCCTCGATTTTTATGCCCGTCTCCTTTTTGCTGTACTTGTTAAGTATGTTCGCATAGGCGGAGCCGAGCGGGTAGTAAACTCCGCTCGTACCTCCAGTGTATATCTCTATCGAGTAGCTCTCAGTCGGACCGCTGGTCGGGGAGCTGGTCTCGTTGCCGCCACCGATACAGCCGGCCATTATCACGGCAAAGACCAAAACCGCCACCAGCCCTATTGATACAACCCTTCTCATTGCAGTCCACCCTCCGGTTGTGTTGTACATCTATGGCCATGTGGCCATATTAGGATATTGAAGCACGCCCGCTGTTATATAGTTTGCGTTACATTTTCGTAAATCTTTCATAAAAACGCCGGTATCAACTGGCGAATTCTCCGTGGAAGCGGTGCGATTGTGAAACCTATGCGGTGCAAAGCCTTTTAACGTTCTCGGGTATCAATCGGAGGGGTTGCGGATGAAGGTGATAATGACAACCCGGGTTGACCCAGCCTCGATGAACATAATGGGTAAGCTAGTTGAGAACTTCGGTTTTGTTGAAACCGGAGGGGTCTTCGATGGCAACCCGGTTTACAGCAGGGGGGATACCGTCATACTGACGACCAACAACGAGATGATATACTACGACAGCCTCGACGAGGAGATAGAGAAACAGCTCGGCTTCAGGCCGGAGATTATAGCCTTCGCCTCGAGGCACTCGAGCAGGCAGAAGCTCCCGGCTTTAACCACCCACGTGACCGGCAACTGGGGAAAGGCGATGTACGGTGGAAGGGACGAAAGCCTCGCCATTGCGGAACCGGTGGCTATGAAGCTCGCATTACTGAAGATGAACGAGCTGAACGATCTCGGCTGGACGGTCTGTTATGAGGCGACCCACCATGGCCCCACGGAGGTGGACGTCCCGGGCTTCTTCATTGAGATAGGCTCAAGCGAAGAGGAGTGGATCAACGAGAGGGCCGGTGAGATCATAGCCGAGACCATAGTTTATGTCCTCAAAAACTACGAAAGGGCAGACTTTCCGGTGGCGGTTGGAATTGGCGGCGGTCACTACGCGCCGAAACAGACGAAGAGGGCACTCGAGACAGAGATTGCCTTCGGTCACATAGTCCCGAAGTACGCCCATCCGCTGGGCAGGGAGATGCTGCTGAAGGCCATAGAACGAACCTCTCGCGGGGTGGATACCATCTACGTTGACTGGAAGGGTAGCAAAGGTGAGACGAGGCAGCTGGCAAGGAACCTGGCCGAAGAGCTCGGACTGGAGTTCATACGGGATTGAAAAGCGAAATCTTTAAAGATGTTAAGCGGGATTTAAAAATCAGCCTTCGTCCAGCTAGGTTTATATACTCCCTGCCCAAAACTGGGGCGGTGTCAATTTACCGGAGGGTGAAAGCATGCTGAAGCTGATTGAAGACGCCATTGAGAGGACCTCCGCTGGCTCGAAGGGTGTCTCCGAAACCCCTGTGGCCCAGACGGACATTGATGAGGAACTTAAGAAGATCCTCGAGCAGATCCAGGCCAAGATATACGTCGTCGGTGTGGGTGGAGCCGGTTGCAACACCATTAACAGAATGATGCAGGTCGGTATTGAGGGTGCGAAGGTCATAGCCATCAACACCGATGCCCAGGATCTCCTTAAGGTTCGCGCTCACAAGAAGATACTCATAGGTAAGGAACTTACCCGCGGTCTCGGTGCCGGGAACAACCCCAAGATGGGTGAAGAGGCCGCGAGGGAAAGCGAGAGGGAAATCAGGGAGGCCCTTGAGGGGGCAGACATGGTCTTCATCACCTGCGGTCTCGGAGGTGGAACCGGAACCGGCGCCGCCCCGGTGGTTGCAGAGATAGCCAAGAAGATGGGCGCCCTGACCGTTTCAGTGGTCACCCTCCCCTTCACGGTTGAGGGAATAAGGCGCATCAAGAACGCCGAGTACGGCCTTGAAAAGCTCAGGAAGAACAGCGACACGGTCATAGTCATCCCGAACGACAAGCTCATGGAGGTGGCCCCGAACCTCCCGATCCACATGGCATTTAAAGTTGCGGATGAGATACTCGTCCAGGCGGTTAAAGGCATAACCGAGCTCATCACCAAGCCTGGACTGGTTAACCTCGACTTCAACGATGTTAGGGCAGTTATGAAGGACGGCGGCGTTGCGATGATAGGCATCGGCGAGAGCGACAGCGAGAAGCGCGCCCTTGAGGCTGCTCAGCAGGCTTTGAACAGCCCGCTCCTCGACGTCGACATAAGCGGCGCCAAGGGTGCTCTGATAAGCATAAGCGGAAGCGACGTCAAGCTCGAGGAGGCCCAGCAGATAATCGAACTCGTCACGAGCAAGCTCGATCCCGAGGCCCAGGTCATCTGGGGAATCCAGCTCGACGAGGAGCTTGGTAAAACCATAAGAATCCTCCTCGTTGTCACGGGCGTCAGCTCGCCCTACGCGGTTGCGGAGGAGGAGGAAAGGCCTTACTTCGGTGAGGAGGAGAGGAAGGTTATCAGGCTCGACCTGGACGAGCTCTGATCATTTCTATTTCAAAAGCAGGGGTGAGAGTCGTGGCGAACGTTATAGAAAAGCTTAAAAATTTCTTCGCGGAGTCGCGGAGGGTTCTGATGGTCACGAAGAAGCCGGGGCCCAAGGAGTTCAAGCTGGCCGTTAAGGTAACCGGCCTGGGAATGCTCCTCATAGGGTCCATCGGCCTCATAATCCGCCTGGTGGGTTATCTCATCACCGGGCAGTGATAGAAATGGTGATGGGGATGAGCGACGGCAGGATATTCACAGTGCGCGTCACCGTTGGCCAGGAGGAGACCACATCAAAGCTGATATACAGCAAGGTTAAAACCTACAACCTTCCGGTATACGCAATCCTTGCCCCCTCCAGGGTTAAGGGATACATCTTCGTTGAGGCACCAAGTAAGAGCGCCGTCGACGAGGCCATCAAAGGCATACGCCACGCCAAGGGAACGCTTCCGGGAGAGGTCAAATTCGAGGAGATAGAGCACTTCCTCGAGGAGAAGCCCGCTGTGAGTGGCTTCGAGCCAGGGGACATCGTTGAGCTCATCGCCGGCCCGTTCAAGGGCGAGAAGGCGAAGGTCGTCAGGGTTGATGAGAGCAAGGACGAAATAGTAGTGGAGCTCATAGGCTCCATCGTCCCCATTCCGGTCACGGTGAGGGGCGAATACGTTAGACTTATAAGCAAACGCCAGAAGGAGTGAAGGAATCATCCAGAGGTGAGAAAGATGGCACAGGTTGTTGAGGTGCTCGTTGAGGGAGGAAGGGCCTCACCCGGACCGCCGCTCGGTCCAGCTATCGGTCCTCTCGGACTCAACGTCAAACAGGTAGTCGACGAGATAAACAAAGCCACCAAGGACTTCGAGGGTATGCAGGTCCCCGTGAGGATCATAGTCACCGACCCCAAAAAGAAGACCTTCGTGATCGAGGTCGGCATTCCCCCGACAAGCCAGCTCATAAAGAAGGAACTCGGCATTCCCAAGGGTTCAAGTGAGGCCGGACACAGTCCCGTCGGGGACCTGACCATGGAGCAGGTCGTCAGGATAGCCAAGATGAAGATTGATCAGATGCTCTCGCCGACCCTCAAGGAGGCATCCAAAGAGGTCATAGGCACCGCCCTCAGCATGGGCGTCACAGTCGAGGGCAAGGACCCCAGGGAAGTCCAGAGGGAGATTGACGAGGGGCTCTACGACGAGATTTTTGAGAAAGCCGAGGAGTGAGGGAAAAGTTTAAAAATCCCTCCTTTTACGCATCTTTGACTTTTTCGGCTTAAATCAAAACCGAAAGGAGGGCTGTAAATGGCCTATGACAGGCAGAAACTCCTGGAAGCGGTGAAGGAGGCGAAGGCCCGGGCTAAGCCGCGCAACTTCACACAGACCGTCGAGATGGCAGTCAACCTCAAGGACATTGACCTCCGCAAGCCGGAGAACAGGTTCAAGCTTGAGGTTGTGCTGCCCCACGGTCGTGGGAAAGAACCGAAGATCGCGGTCATCGCTGATGGTGCCGTTGCCGAGGCGGCTAAAAAGCTCGGGCTTGATGTGATTAGTGGAGAGCAGCTTGAGGAGCTCGCAAAGAACCCGAGACAGGCACGGAAGCTGGCGAAGAACTACGACTTCTTCATTGCCGCGGCTCCGCTGATGCCGAAGATCGGTAGGTACCTCGGTAGGTACCTCGGTCCGAGGAACAAGATGCCAGTTGTCGTTCCGCCGACGATGACCAACCTTGAGCCCATAGTGAACAAGCTTAGGAAGACCGTCAGGATACAGCTCAAGAACAACCCCGTCATACACGCTCCTATAGGCACCGAGGACATGGACGACGAGAAGCTCGCCGAGAACGCCGAGGCGGTTCTCAACGCGATACTCAACAAGCTTGAGCGCGGCGAGAACCAGGTGAAGTCAGTGTACATCAAGACCACCATGGGACCGGCCATCAAGGTGGAGAGGTGAGGGAAATGGCCCACGTAGCCGAGTGGAAAAAGAAGGAAGTTGAAGAGCTCACCAAGATCATCAAGAGCCACCCAGTGATAGCGCTCGTTGACGTGGCCGGCGTCCCCGCTTATCCGCTTAGCAAGATGCGTGACAAACTCCGCGGCAAAGCGCTCCTCAGGGTCAGCAGGAATACTCTCATCGAACTCGCCATTAAGAGGGCAGCGAAGGAGCTCAACAAACCCGAGCTCGAGAAGCTCGTTGACCACATCCAGGGTGGGGCCGGAATACTCGCCACCGAGATGAACCCCTTCAAGCTCTACAAGCTCCTCGAGGAGAGCAAGACCCCGGCCCCGGCCAAGGCCGGTGCGGTCGTTCCGCACGACGTCGTCATCCCGGCCGGACCGACCTCACTCGCGCCGGGTCCGCTCGTCGGTGAGATGCAGGCCCTTGGTATTCCGGCGAGGATCGAGAAGGGCAAGGTCAGCATACAGAAGGACTACACCGTCCTCAAGGCAGGTGAGGTAATAACCGACCAGCTCGCCAGGATCCTGAACGCGCTCGGCATCGAGCCGCTCGAGGTCGGTCTCAACCTCCTCGCGGCCTACGAGGACGGCATAGTCTACACTCCAGAGGTTCTTGCCATCGACGAGAACGAGTACATCAACATGCTCCAGAAGGCTTACATGCACGCCTTCAACCTGTCGGTCAACACCGCCTATCCGACCAAGCAGACCATCGAGGCGATCATCCAGAAGGCCTTCCTCGGGGCCAAGAACGTTGCAGTCGAGGCTGGCTACGTCACGCCCGAAACAATCGAGGAGATCTTTGGCAGGGCCCTTCGTGCAGTCCTGCTCATAGCCCAGAACCTGCCTGAAGAGTTACTTGACGAGAAGACCAAAGAGCTTTTAAACGCCCAGGCACAAGTGACAGTCGCGGCCCCTCAGCCGGCTGAGGAGAAGGTTGAGGAGGCCGAGGAAGAGGAGGAAGAGGAAGAGGCCAGCGAAGAGGACGCGCTCGCGGGACTGGGCGCGCTCTTCGGCTGATTTCCAGTTTCCCGTATCCCATACAGATGTTAAATGGATTGAAAATGAGGATGATCGGAGGTGTGAAAGATGGAGTACGTATATGCCGCTCTGCTGCTCCACGCCGCTGGCAAGGAGATAAACGAGGAGAACCTTAAGAAGGTCCTTGAGGCCGCCGGGATTACCCCCGATGAGGCCAGGATAAAGGCCCTCGTTGCAGCGCTCGAGGGCGTCAACATCGACGAGGTCATAGAGAAGGCCGCCATGCCGGTTGCCGCCCCGGTTGCAGTCGCCGCTGTCCCGGCAGAGGCTCCGGCCGAGGCCGCTCAGGAGGAGGAAGAGGAAGAAGAGGAAGAGGAGGCCAGCGAGGAGGAGGCCCTCGCCGGTCTTGGCGCCCTCTTCGGCTGAACCCTCTTCCCTTTTCTTTCAAACTTTGCCTTCGCAAAGTTTGATCAAAGTTTGTGGTTCCCCCTAAATCGTCAGTTTGAGTGGATTCCACTGAAAAACACTGGGATAAATCTTGAATTCTATCATTGTTAACTCGCGTTTTGGCAGGAGTTCAACTTTAACAGACGCCCGAAGGGCGTCAAAGGATGGGAACTCTCTGGAGAAGAGCATTAATGAGAGAATTCAACCATAGAATTGCTAGGGAGATGCGAGGAATCCCCCTACATTTTAACATTTCAAAACAGTCGACAATTTTCCGCCAGCGCTTTGCGAAGCAAGGGCGATAAGGGGGTGTGGGGGCGTTAGCCCCCAAACAACCTTTTCTGGCGAAAAGCTTGACCAAAAATCTTTCACTGCAAAAGGGATCCAGCAATGCCTCGTGCACGTTAAAATAGTCACGTTCGGAAAGAGGTTGTATCCATAACTGCTCCCTTGTAAGCGTTTCACTCCTGAAACGGCGTCCTTCGGACGCCAACAATAAGGGTGAAACTGGTTGGAGGGCTTGCGTGAGGGCTCAAACCCGCAATCAGGATTGGCAAGTAAGAGTGCACACAAACTCCCTCCACAATCTCCAGAAGTTAAAAGCATTTGATCAAACTTTTCCCCAGAAAAGTTTGCTATGGCGGGCCCGGCGGGATTCGAACCCGCGACTACCGGCTCCGAAGGCCGGCGCCATATCCTCTAGGCCACGGGCCCTCGGAAGTGTTTTAAGGGCTGACAAAATAAAGCTTGCGGTGGTGGGATGATACTCCCGGACTGGAAAATCAGGAAGGAGATTCTCATTGAACCCTTCAACGAAAAGTCCCTTCAACCGGCAGGTTACGATCTGCGCGTTGGGAAAGAGGCTTATATAGACGGCGAGCTCATCAACGTGGAGAAAAATGGAGGTGTCGTAATTCCCCCCAGGACCCATGCCCTAATTCTAACCCTCGAGCGCGTTAAACTTCCAGACGATGTTATGGGGGATATGAGGCTCAGAAGCAGTCTCGCGAGGGAAGGCCTCCTCGGTTCCTTCGCATGGGTTGACCCGGGATGGGACGGCAACCTCACCCTGATGATCGTCAACGCTTCGAAGGAACCCGTTGAGCTGGATTACGGAGAGCGCTTTGTCCAGATAGCGTTTATACGTCTTGAGGGTCCAGCAAAAAACCCCTATCGCGGCAGCTACCAGGGGAGTCAGCGCATAGTCCTCTCAAAGAGGAGAGCCGATGGGTAATCCCGGGGAACCAGGAGAGGGGGGTTGGAGCTGGAAAGTCTCCCCAGGACCCTCCTTCGAGGTAGTTACCTCCCCTTCCAGGTTGATGCTGCTTTTGGAGGGTGGAAATCCCTCTATTTACCGAAAGGTTTATATACCTCCAATCCCTAAAAGAAAACCGAGAATATCTTTAAGGAGGTGTTGTGAATGGCCGAGTTGCCGATTGCCCCGATTGACAGGCTTATAAGGAAGGCTGGCGCCGAGAGGGTCAGTGAGGACGCCGCCAGGGTCCTCGCCGAGTACCTCGAGGAGTACGCTATTGAAGTTGCCAGGAAGGCCAACGAGTTCGCCAGGCACGCTGGCAGGAAGACCGTTAAGGCCGAGGACATCAAGCTCGCCATCAAGAGCTGATGATCTCTTTTCTACCCATTTCTGAACCGTTACCGTTTTAAATCGCTTCTCGCGGCTTCCATCATGCCAGAGATAGCCGTCAGGATGACCAAGCGCAACCACAATGCCTTCGTCCACCTCCTCGGTGCCTTAGAGAGTCAGGGCTTCGACCTAAGCGAACTGCTCATAACGAAGGACTTCGGCGAGATCCTCAGGGCAAAGCCGAGGGTGGTTCTCTACTCCTTTTTCACCGAGGAGATATGGGGTTCCCTGCCGGAAGAAGTTAGACTGCTCAAAGAGAGGGGGGCGCTCTTGATAGCGGGCGGCTATCACGCGATAGCGATGCCTAAACACACTCTAAAGCTCGGCTTTGATATTGCCGTTATCGGCGAGGGGGAGGAGGTTCTCTATCAGCTTTTAACAACGCTCAAAAAAACCGACTATAAAATAACCGGGGATCTCCTCAACATCAGGGGACTTGCCTCCTACATCAACGGCGAATTTACCTTCACCGGCTTCGCTAAAGTGGAAGACTTCTGGCGCTTTCCGCCATACCCGGAATCGATAAGGCTGATTTCACCGATAGAAATCAGCAGGGGCTGTCCCTTCGGCTGCTACTACTGTCAAACGCCATACATCAAGGGGTTCAGGATGAGGCACAGGCCGATTGACCAGATAGTGAAGTACTCGCGCAGGATGAAGGACATGCGCTACATAACGCCCAACGCCTTCGCCTACGGCTCCCCTGGCGCGATACTCAAACTAAACAAGCTCGAAGCCCTCCTCAAAGCGCTCCAGCCTCTGAGGAAAGAAGGCAGGAGGCTCTTCTACGGCACCTTTCCGAGCGAGGTAAGGCCGGAGTTCGTCCTGCCGGAGACGCTGGAACTCCTCATCGACTATGCGGACAACAGGCGCCTGGCAATAGGAGCGCAGAGCGGCGACGATGCAATGCTGAAGGCGATGCACCGGCTTCACAGAATCGAGCACGTTAAAAGGGCGGTGGAGTACATGCTTGACTACGGCTTTGAGCCTGTTGTGGATTTCATCGTGGGACTGCCAAATGAAAGTGAGGAAAGCCAGAGGAAGAGCATCGAGCTGATGAAGTGGGTTATGGACAAGGGGGGAAAGGTGAGGGCCCACTACTTCATGCCACTGCCCGGGACGCCGTGGTCCCGCTGCAAACCTTCTCCCCTGAGCGAGGAGATGAAGCGCTTTTTAGGACGGATGGCGGCGAAGGGCAAAATCGAGGGTTCGTGGGGCAACCAGATGGAGCTTTCGAGGAAGCTGCAGAGGCTGATGGACGAGTTCTACGAGGAGCCTATGAGCCACACAGTTCCGGTGAGAGACGTCTGCCGGCGTTAGGCTTTTACGTCTTTCTTCCAATACCCAACCGGGTGGGAAGATGTCTAAGTGGCTCCTGCCGGCGGTTTCGGTTGGGTTTTTCCTCGCCTTCTCATACCTCGCGTGGGGAATCTCAGGTCTCATCTCCTCGGCCATGCTATCCGTGATAATCCTGCTCTCAGTATCAAGCCCGAAGAGGGCTGGGATGCTCTTCTACTTCTTCATCGGCTTCCTCGCGGGCTTCGCCGTGGCCATAGTGATAGGCGTTAAGACGAACGCAACCGGATGGAAATCTGCCGTCCTGATTTCCCTGCCGTTTCTCGGGGCGTTAACAGCGCTGCTCTACGGGAGGAAGAAGGACTATCTCAGCTGGCCCCTCTTCGGCTTTAGGTACAAACTCTGAAGGCATGCCAATAAGCTTATAACTGCATCCAATGGTTATCCAACCGACGGCGAAATGTACGCCGAAAACTATAAAAGATTCCTGGAGCTTATAGACAGACTGCGAGAGTTTGAGGGTGCCCTCATAGTGGAGGGCATGCGAGACGAGGTGGCTCTGAGGAATCTGGGGGTCAGGGCGGAGATAATAAGGCTCTCACGCCTGCCTTTGAGTGAGGTCGCACTCATCGCGTCATCCTATAAAGAGGTCATCATACTCACGGACTTCGACAGAAAGGGTGAAGAACTCGCGGGGAAGCTCCTCCAGTATCTGGAGGGCTATCCCTCTCGGGTTGATTCAGAGACACGCAGGGAACTGAGGAAGCTGGTCAAAAAGGACATCAAAGGGGTGGAAGATCTCTACGGCCTCTACCTCAAAATCTCCGTTTCTGACCCCGCTCCGGAGGGGATTCGATGAAGAGGAAGAAAACAGTACTGCACCACATTTTGGCTGAAAAGCAGAAGTTTGAAAAAAGGAAAGAGGGTGGTGGCATGTCTGCCAAGGATGAGTTTGGAACGACCAAGTACGTGATCTACGCGGAGTTCGAGGCCAACGGAATCGTCGAACGGCCCGACGTTGTCGGTGCAATCTTTGGCCAGACGGAGGGTCTTCTCGGTGACGATCTGGACCTCAGGGAGCTCCAGAAGACGGGTAGGATAGGCAGAATAAGGGTCGAGGTTCACACCAAAGCTGGAAAGACCTACGGAACGATAACCGTTCCCTCAAGCCTCGACAGGGTCGAAACGGCCATTCTGGCGGCCGCGCTCGAGACAATAGACCGCGTTGGCCCCGCCGAGGCCAAGATAAGGGTTCTCCGCATTGAGGACGTCAGGGCAACCAAGAGGAAGTACATCATAGAGAGGGCCAAGGAAATCCTCGAGAAGCTGATGGACCAGGAGATACCTGAAACCCAGGAGCTGACAGAGGAGGTCAAGAAGGCGGTAAGGGCTAAGGAGCTCATAGAATACGGCCCGGAGAAGCTCCCGGCCGGTCCTCACGTGCCGTTCTCCGACTCGATCATAGTCGTCGAGGGTAGAGCGGACGTTCTCAACCTGCTCAAGCACGGCATAAAGAACGCGATAGCGGTCGAGGGAACCTCGATTCCCGAGACCATAATCAAGCTCAGCAAGGAGCGCATAGTGACGACCTTCACAGACGGAGATCGCGGCGGTGAGCTCATCCTCAAGGAGCTCCTCCAGGTCGCGGATGTGGACTACGTTGCAAGGGCTCCCGAGGGCAAGGAGGTCGAGGAACTCACCAAAAAGGAGATAGTCAAGTCCCTCAGGAGCAAGGTTCCGGCGGAGCAGGTGATAACGGAGATATTCTACAAGGGCAGGAACTTCTACGACGTAATCAGGGAGAAGGAGCGCGAGAAGGAGAAGGCCACCACTCCTCAGACCCAGTCCCAGCAGGCACCCCAGGTTCAGAAGGTGGAGGAGCGCAGAGCTGAGAGGGTTGAGAAGGTGGAGCCGAAGAAAGAGGAGCGCATAATCCGCCCGATACAGAAACCGACATCGAGTGAGCTTGACGAGTTCAAGGAGTTCATAGAGCGGGTAAAAAGCGGCAAGGAATCCACAGCGATACTCCTGGACGAGAGCAGGAACGTCATAGCAGAGATTCCAGTCAGGGAACTCACCAACCAGCTGAAGGAGCGCAAGGACGTCTACGCGGTGGTATTCAACGGCGTTATAACCCAGAGGCTTATCGACACCGTCAGCGAGACCGGCGTCCGCTATCTGATCGGCGCGAGGAAGTACAACGTCGTCAGAAGGCCGGTCAACCTCAAGATAGTCACCTTCGCGGAGTAAACCCCTCTTCTCCGCTTTTCCTTTCTGAAGTGCACGTTGAAGGACTAACCTTTATAACTTCCCCCTCTCTTCTCTCCCCGGTGGTGAAAGATGGAAGTCGAGACCCTTATCTGGAAGTACGCGCTGGTTAACGCTTACACCCACAAAGGTAAGGCGAACCCAAAGGCTGTCATAGGGAAGGTTCTCGGCGAGAACCCCGAGCTGAGGCCGAGGGCGAAGGAGATAATCCCGCTCGTTAACGAGATAGTTGAGAAGGTTAACGCTCTAAGCATTGAGGAGCAGGAAAAGAGGCTCCACGAGATTTATCCGGAGTTCTTCGAGGAGAAGAAGACCAAGAGGGAGGAGAGGAAAGGTTTGCCCCCTCTTCCCAAAGCGGAGAAGGGGAAAGTGGTTACCCGCTTCGCCCCGAATCCGGATGGAGCTTTCCACCTCGGGAACGCCCGCGCGGCAATCCTGAGCCACGAGTACGCTAGACTCTACGACGGCAAGTTCATCCTCCGCTTCGACGACACCGACCCAAAGGTCAAGAGACCTGAGCCGATCTTCTACGAGTGGATTAAGGAGGATTTGGAGTGGCTCGGCTTTAAGATTGACGAAATCCACATAGCAAGCGACAGGCTGGAGATATACTACAACTACGCCGAGAAGCTGATTAAGATGGGTAAGGCCTACGTCTGCACGTGCAAACCGGAGAAGTTCCGCGAGCTTCGCGACAAGGGAATAGCCTGCCCGCACAGGGACGAGCCGGTGGAGGTTCAGCTCGAGCGCTGGAGGAAGATGCTCAACGGCGAGTATAAAGAGGGTGAAGCGGTGGTCAGGATAAAGACCGACCTCAGCCATCCAAATCCAGCGGTGAGGGACTGGCCTGCCCTGAGGATAATTGACAACCCGAACCACCCGAGAACCGGCAATAAGTACCGCGTCTGGCCCCTATACAACTTCGCGTCAGCGATAGACGACCACGAGTTAGGAGTTACCCACATCTTCCGCGGACAGGAGCACGCCGAGAACGAGACGAGGCAGAGATACGTCTACGACTACTTCGGCTGGGAATACCCTGTTACAGTCCACCACGGCAGGCTGAGCATTGAGGGAGTTATCCTCAGCAAGTCAAAGACGAGGAAGGGCATTGAGGAGGGCAAATACCTCGGCTGGGACGATCCCCGGCTGGGAACGATTCGCGCCCTCAGGAGAAGGGGCATAAGGCCCGAGGCAATTAGGGAGCTTATCATCGAGGTCGGCCTAAAGAGGAGCGACACAACCGTCAGCTGGGACAACCTTGCCGCGATAAACAGGCGCATAGTCGAGCCAATAGCCAACCGCTACTTCTTCGTTGCAGACCCGGTTCCTATGTACATCGAAGGGGCCAAGGAGTTCACCGCCGAGATACCGCTCCATCCCGACTATCCGGAGAGGGGAGTTAGAAAGCTTAAGTTCGAGCCGGGCAAACCGGTGTACGTCTCTAGAGACGATATGGAGCTCTTTAAACCGGGCAACTTCGTCCGCCTGAAGGACCTCTTCAACGTCGAGATACTCGAGGTCAGCGAGGACAGTATCAAGGCCAGATTCCACAGCGTTGACTACGAAATAGCGAGGGAGAACCGCTGGAGGATGGTGCACTGGGTTACCGAAGGAAAGCCCTGCGAGGTTCTCGTTCCCGAGGGGGACGAGCTTCTCGTGAGGAACGGCCTGCTTGAGGCCGATGCCGACGTCAAAGTCGACGACATCGTCCAGTTCGAGCGCTTCGGCTTCGTCAGAATCGACGAGGTAAAAGATGGAAAGGTCAGGGCGATTTTCGCCCACAAGTGAGCTTTTTCCCACCCCACTTTTCTATTCCCTATTCAAAACCGAAAAAGGAAAGACTTCAAGGGGTCTCCTGCGATACCAGGCTGTCTCCCAGGAGGCCGAAGAGGACTATGGCAGCAGCCAGTATGCCAGATACCACGTATATTCCCCCGGCCCTGAACACGCCGAAGAAGGCGTAGAGTCCCCCCACGAGGAACAGCAGTACGGCGATTCCAACGATCACCATTGATGGGGTGGAGAGCCGATTCTTTGAGGTCGCCACAGGGTAGAGCTCAAAGATCGCCGTGAAGAAGGTTGCGATGACTACCGCCCGGACTATCATGTCCGCCACGCTCGGAGGGGAATCCAGGATCCCTATGAGAAGGGAGATCCCGATGAGGTATGTGGCGGCCCTGGTTCTGCCCACCCCGAGCATGGACTCGATTATCTGGAGGCCGACCTCCGCCGTAGGCAGGAGACTGGTTATGCCCGCGAAGAAAGTCGAGAGCCCTATCAGAACCAGCAGGATCTGGTAGTTGGAGAGTATCTCGGGCAGTTCGCCGAGGAGGGCTATCGCACCCTCAGAACCCCCGTAGACGTAGGTCAGGAGCCTTTCGGGGGTTGTAGGGGCTATCGCGTAGACAATGGTTATGGTCGAGAGCACCCCTATGAGAAGCTGGATGAAGATTCCCGTCCCTATGATCAGCTTGGCATTAAAGCGCTCGTTGAGAAAGCTGCCCAGCATCAGGTAGAATCCGAACCCAAGGCCAATCCCGTAGAGGGCCCTCTCCGCGGCCGCTTTTATCATCTCCAGCGTTATCCCGTGCGTGGCCACGAGCATGTGTTTGGCCATTCCAAGGAAGGCCGCGTTCTCGGGTATCTGGGTCTTGAAGGCTATCGTAGTCACGAGGACCGCCAGGACGAAGAAAACAGAGCCTACGGCCATTATTGTGAAGGTCTTTTCCCTGGCTCGCGTGAGTATAAGGAACGCCAGGGCGAACATTATCACCTTGGCGATTAGTCTGGCGACCGTTCCTGTTCCCAAAACGGGCGAGAGGATCGAGAGCATCGTGTTGGCGGCGTAGTAGGAGAGGAACATCGCAACGACAGTGAGTATGGACAGTATCATTCCAGGTTTTCTGGCCACCTTGGTGTAGAGCTCGACGAAGTAATAGCCCGATTTCATGACGGTCTCGGCCTCGAGTATGGCCACGTAGGTGAACACTGCCAGGAACACGAGGTGCACGGCCATTCCCGTCATGCCGTACTGGAGCCAGAACTGGGGGAACAGGCCGATGCTCCCGATTCCGGTCGCAAAACCTGCAACGAGAAAGATCAGGTAGAGGGTCCACTTCTTTATCTCATCCATATTTCCACCCCCTGGATTTTACGCTCCCTGCTGGGAGTGAACGCCTAAAAAAGTTCCGTTTGGAGCTTTTTCAGAGACTTCAATACAAATTTGAAAACTGGGAAAAATACGAAACATCAGTCAAGGCCCCACCACTTAACGAGTCCGAGAAGGAACCTGTGGGGCAATTTCTCATGGTGTGGGTAAACCCTGATGGCGTGATGCCAGCACGGGTCGCCGAGGTGTTTGAGTGCGTTGCCCTCGTAGGTGTAGAGCCACCTTCCATCTCCCAGTTCTTCGGGGTGCCTTATCTCTATGATGTGGGGCCTCTCGACGTTGTAGCCCTCCGCCCTCACCCCGTAGTAAAGCTCCACCTTCACGTCCTCAGGTTCAAGACCGTCGAGGTAAACTATAGCTTCGATCCTCCTGCCGTCCTCGCCAATCTTAACGTCCTCGAACCTGACCGCGTCCCATGATGCGGTTACCCTGTCCTTCCACGCCGCTATCTCTTTGGCTCCACGGTAGTTCTCCCTCGTCAGCCAGATGTGGTTGCTCATGGCCTTGGAGTAGAAGCGATCCATGTACTCCTTGACCATTCTGTGGGTGCTGAAGCGAGGCGCGATGCTCTTTATGCTCTCCTTCATCATGTATATCCAGCGCTCGCGGTTGTCGTAGTATGTCGGTACTATCTCCCTCTCTAGGAGTTCGTAGAGGGACTGGGCGTCCTTCGCGTCGTCGGCCTCGCTTTCAGGCTCGGTGCTCTCCTCGCCGATGACCCAGCCGTTCTTGCCGTTGTAGCCCTCGACCCACCAGCCGTCAAAGATGCTCGCGTTGAGAACTCCATTAAGGCCTGCCTTCATGCCGCTCGTCCCGCTCGCTTCTAACGGTCTCCGTGGTGTGTTGAGCCAGACGTCAACGCCAGCAACCATCAGCCTCGCGCTGCCCATGTCGTAGTTCTCCATGACGAATATCTTGCCCCTGAACTCGGGCATCTGGCTGACCTCGTAGACGCGCCTCAGGAACTCCTTTCCTGCTTCATCGCGCGGGTGGGCCTTTCCACCGAAGACTACGTAAACCGGCCTCTCGGGGTCGTTGAGTATCTTTTTGAGCCTCTCAAGGTCGCTCAGGATGAGGGTGGCGCGCTTGTATGTGGCGAAGCGTCTGGCAAAGCCTATAATGAGGGCATTCTCGTCGATGTTGGGCAGCGGATCATCTGTTCCGAGGCGCTGGTTTCTGAGGAGAACCTTCCTCCTGAGGAGTTCGAGGAACTGCCTCTTGGCCTCAAGGTGGGCCTCCCACAGCTCCTCGTCCGGGATTCTCTCGACGGCGAACCAGATGCCCTCCAGGTTCGTGTGCTCGCGCCAGACCTTTCCGATGTAGCGGTCGAAGAGCTTCCTCATCTCGTTGTGAACCCAGGTCATGGTGTGGACGCCGTTGGTTATGCCCTCTATGGGGATCTCATCTATGGGAACGTCCGGCCAGAGGTCCTTCCACATGCGCTTGCTTACCTCGGCATGGAGCTGGCTCACGCCGTTGACGTAGCTCGACGTCCTTATGGCCAAGAGAGTCATGTTGAGCTGGTCGCCCTCGCGGCCGAGTTCGAGAATGTTTTCCTTCCCCTCCAGGAACCCGGAGAGCCTCTTCCTGACCTCCCCAATCGGGAACCTGTCGTGGCCGGCTGGAACGGGCGTGTGGGTGGTGAAAACCGTCGTTCCTCTAACAACGCTCAGAGCCTCGGTGAAGGTCAGCCCCTCCCCCATGTACCAGGCAATCCTCTGGAGGTTCACGAAGGCCGGGTGTCCCTCGTTGAGGTGGACGACGCCGGGTTCTATGCCGAGGGCCTTCAAAAGGCGCATTCCACCGATTCCGAGGAGTATCTCCTGCTTTATGCGCTTGTCCATCTCGGCGTTGTAGAGGTAGTCGCATATGGTTCTGTCCTCAGGACTGTTCTCGGGCACGTCGGTGTCGAGGAGGTATATCCTCACCCTCCCGACCCGGACCTCAAAGGCCCTCGCGTAGACGGTTCTATCTTCTATAGGAACCTCGATGAGGAGCGGCTTTCCGTCCTTCCCGAGGATGGGTTCGATGGGCATCTCCTCGGGCCTGTATTCCGGAAATATCTCCCTCTGCCTTCCATCCCGGTCTATCTCCTGCCTGAAGTAGCCGTGCTTGTAGAGAAGGCCGACCGCTATGAAAGGTAACCCGAGGTCGCTGGCGGTCTTAACGTGGTCCCCGGCGAGGATTCCCAGTCCGCCGGAGTAGATTGGCAGACTCCTGCTTATGCCGTACTCCATACACAGATAGACTATGGGCCTGTCCCACTTGGGGTAGTTGGTCGAGAACCAGGTTGAATCTGGGTTCATGTAGGCCTCGAACTGGTCCATCACCAGATCGTAGAGGTTCATGAAGTCGTCGTCCCTGAGGAGTTCTTTGAAGCGGCTTTCAGGGGTGTCGAGGAGGAGCTTAACCGGGTTCTTGTGCTCCCTCCATAGCTCCGGGTCGATCCTCTCCCAGAGTTTTGTTGCCCGTCTGTTCCAGCTCCACCAGTAGTTGTAAGCCAGGTCCGCCAGCCCCTTAAGGGGATGGGGGAGCTTCTTCCTCAACATCATCTCGGTGTTAACCATGGAGATCACCCTGTATCATCCGCAGTGATACCTAATTATCCATGGCATTAAAAAGTCTTGCCGCTCGTCAGATGCCGAAGAAAGAGGGATTACAGCCCCCTCTCAAGGGCGAAGGGGCTGATGTAGTCGCCGTACTTCTCCCCTGCCTCAAGCAATCTCTTCCGCTCTTCCTCGAGAACCTGGAACAGCTCATCTGGCACGTCCTCGAGCTTTCCGTATGTCTCCTCGATGCGCTCGATCTTTGCAAGGAGTTCTGGAACCCTTATCGTGAACTGCTTCTCATAGTCTTCCCTGGTGTAGTCCGCGCCGAGAACGTCCCTGAAGAGCCTTGCAAGGTCCCTGTATCGCGGGATATAACCTATGGGCGTCTCTATGGCATCAACGTCACCATGCACGCGAAGCTCCATCCACTTGAGCCATACGGCTTTGTCGAGCTTGCCGTTGAGCCAGTTGCCGTTTTCATCGCGGAGAAAGTAGTTGACGGCGAATATCTTCGGCGTTTTCCTGATCTTTTTCCCGAACTCGAGGTAGTTCCTTATGTAATCTCCAAGGTGGACGCTCATGAAGTCGAGAATGGCCATCGGGTTGAATGCTCTAACACCTTCCTTGCCGAGAGTTGCGGCTGTAGTCTCGCTCTCAAGTGAAGCACCCATCGTTATAACGCCATGCTTCCAGTCGAATGCTTCCCTAACCGGTGGCCAGGTGTCCTTATCGCGGCCGCCGAATATCATGCCTCCAACCTCAACGCCGCACGGGTTCTCAAGTGCTTCCAGATCAACGTTCGGGAAGTGCTCTAGAGAGACGGTAAAGCGAGCGTTCTTGTGGCTCGGGGGTATCTCGTTGCCCTCCTCGTCCTTCTTGCCCTTCCACCATTTTCCGCTGTGGTTCTCCCCATCCTCAGGAATCTCAATGCCCATGTCGTTCCAGTAGGGCTTTCCATCCTTCACCAGAACGTTCGAGAAGATTATCTCAACCGGTGAGTGGAGAACCTTCCAGAGTATGGGGTCGTCCCGCGGGTTCACCCCCTGGATTATTCCGAAGACACCCTTCTCAACGTTCGCCCCCCTCGCCACACCGTTGACGGGGAGGATGAAGCTCAAATCGTCGCCGACTATGTTCTCCCAGGGTATCATGGCCGTTGAGGTCTTTCCGCACATGCTCGGATACGCTCCTGTAAAGTAGGTCTTCCTGCCGTGCGGGCCGTTCACGCGCATTAGGAACATATGTTCACTGAGCCAGCCCTCCTCGACGGCCCTCTTGATCGTGAGCCTGAAGGCAAGCTTCTTGAGGCCTATCGTGTTCCCGCCGTACTGGGTGTTGACGGAGTAGACTGTCTCGTCCTCGAGGTCGATGTAGATCCTCCTCTCCTCAAGGTTCTTGCTCGTCTTCCTCTCGTCGAGCTCTCCAGCTGAGTGGACGAAGCGGAAGAACCTCGCGCTCCTTCCCAACCTCTTAAACTCCTCGTAGCCCTTTCGATAAAGGATGAACTCGGAGTGGGCAACGTAGGCCGAGTCTGTGAGCTGAACCGCTGGGATGGTGAATATCGAGTTCCTCGGGCCAAGGGTGAAGAAGCAGACGAAGAGTTCTTTGCCCCTCATTATGCCCCTCATAAGCTCGCGTATCTCCTTCAGGCCCTCTTCTCTATCCTTGGTGTTGATGTAGGGGAGCTTCTTTCCACCGGGAGTCAGTATGGCGGTGTTGGCCTTGTCTCTCGCCTGGTCGTAGTAGCTGTCGTAGTGGACGGTGTGGTTGGGGGTTTCGAGCATTTTTTCCTCGCCATAGTAAATGGCCTTCCAGCGGACGGAGATCTCGTCCTCCTCGCTGTCAGTACAGACGAAGACCTTCTCGGGCTCCAGCCACTCTATCCACTCCGCCAGAAAACTGTGGAGTTCCGGGTTGTCTATCGCCTTTATCTTCCCAAACTGATCCTTCTCGAGGAGTTTTTCGAGCCTCTCAAGGGCTTCCATTGTATCGCCTCCGGGAAGAGTTGAGCGATGCCTTAAAATAGTTTATCGAGTAACCCCATACGCTGGTGAACCCATGGGTTCAGCGCTGAACCAATCGGAAGGTATATCAGCTGGGAGTGGTACACGGTGGTGGTGCCGGTAATGAAGGCTGTAGTGCTCGCCGGAGGAAGGGGGACGAGGCTTCTCCCGCTGACGGTATACCGGCCGAAGCCCATGATCCCCTTCTTCAACAGACCCCTGATGGAATACGCCCTGCTGAACCTCGTTAACGCGGGCGTCGATGAGGTCTACGTCCTCGTCGGCTACCTGAAGGAGCGTATAATGGAATACTTTGGGGACGGAAGCGAGTGGGGGCTTGAGATTCACTACTCGAACAAGGACAACATAAAGCTCGGGACGGCTGGGGCCACCAAGAAGGTGGTAAAGCACATGGACGATACATTCTTCGTAGTTTCCAGCGACGTCCTGACGAACCTCGATCTGAAGGCGCTCTACGAGTACCACCGCTCGAAGAAGGCCCTCGCAACGATAGCGCTCTCCCGCGTTGAGGACCCGACCCAGTACGGCATAGCCATCATAAACGATGACGGGAGGATCAGGCAGTTCAAGGAGAAGCCAAAGCCGGAGGAGGTCTTCAGCAACCTCGTCAACGCAGGCATCTACGTCTTTGAGCCGGAGGCTTTTGACCTCGTTCCGAAGGCAAAGGAGTTTGACTTCTCCAGGGACCTCTTCCCGAGGATGCTGGAGAACGATTTAGCGCTCTACGGCTTCCCCTTTAGTGAGTACTGGAACGACGTGGGAAGACCCTCGAGCTACCTGCAGGCAACGGAGGATGTTTTTCAGGGGAGGCTCATTCTCCCGGATCTGAGAACCGAGGGACTTAAAGGCAATCTGGAGTACGGGGGGCCGATATTCACCGGACGGAGGTGCATTCTGAGAAGGCCGGAAATCAGGGGCTTCGCGGTTCTCGGTGACGACGTAGAGATAGGCCGAAACGTTAAAATAGAACGTTCGGTGATACTCTCGGGTGTTACCATAGGGGACGGTGCCGAGATCAGGGAGGCAATAATCGGGGAGAACGTCCGCATTGGAAAGGGCGTTGTAATCCAGCCAGGAAGCGTTATCGGAGACAACACGCTCATCGAGGACTTCAGCAAGATCGGTTCGAACGTCAAGATATGGGTCGAGTCCAGGATAGGACGGGAGAGTATAGTGCTGCCCGACTGAGGTGATGGAGATGGAGGTTTACTATTCCCCACGGTTCAACCCCGAGGAGCTTGCCCTTCTCGGAAGGGCCATAGGAACGATTTCGCACGGTACCATAATCGTCGGAAGGGACGGAAGGGCAATATCGAGGTACGGAAAGCGCGCTATGGTCGTTGGAATCGTCAGCACGGGTTCGACGATAATGGACGTTCGCCTGATTCCCCTCATAGCCCTCAAGGACTTCGCCCACAGGAAGGGTCTTCCGCTCGCCTATGTTTACTACTACAACGGCGTCCGCGTTTACGTCAACGGCATGGACGCAGACGAGATAAACACCATTCTCGAAAGCAGGAGCTTCATCGAGGCGCATCCAAACGACATAGGCGCGACCGTCTACTATCCGAACGCCCTCGACGACTTCCTGCATGAGCTATTCAAACACTACAACTTCAGAATTGAGGGTAAAGCCCTGGTGGATGCCATGAACACCCCCGCTGTGCTATTCTTCCCGCGCATGAGCGAGCACTTCGGCTTCGAGGTAGAGCTCATCAACGATATGATGACCAGCTACCTGCCGCCAAAGCCGAAGGAGGTCTTCCTCCACAAGCTCAACAAGGGGAACTACGACTTCGGCCTCCGCTTCAGACCCGAGGGCGTGGTCGAGTTCTACCGCGATGGAGAGGAACTCGAGTTCGGGAGCATGTGGGGACTGCTCGATCACATGAAGCGGAACCTTTGATCTTTTTTGGCCTTCTTTTAAACTCCCCTCAAAATTTTTGTGGAAACCGTTAAAAGCCGGGATCCCGAGCTCTCCTCGTTTCGGGGGTGGCACCTGTGGGAATGTTCATTGTCATTGAGGGTATTGATGGAGCGGGTAAATCAACCCAGGCGAGGCTTCTCGCAAAATGGTTCGAGGACAGGGGCTATGAGGTGGTTCTGACCAAGGAACCCACGGACACGGCCTTTGGCAAGCTCATCCGAAAGCTCGTTCTCACCGGGGGGAAGGAGGGCATAATAGACGGTGCCAGAATAAGCCACGAGGCGGAGGCACTCCTCTTCGCGGCTGACAGGGCCGAGCACGTTGCAAAACTCATAAGACCATCACTCGAAGCCTGCAAGGTGGTCATCTCCGACCGCTACTTCTATTCCTCGCTCGCCTACCAGTGGGCGAGGGGCCTTGACCTGGAGTGGCTGATAGATTTAAATCGCTTTGCCATCAGACCGGACCTGGTGATACTCCTCGACCTTCCGGTCAAAGAGAGCATGAAGAGGCTGAGGAGCAGGAGCATAAAGAGCGAGTTCGACAAGATCGTGGAGCTCCAGAAGAGGGTGCGCGAGAACTACCTCAAGCTGGCGGAGCGCTTCCCGGAGATGAAGATCGTCAACGCCCTCGCGAGCGTCGAGGACATCCACAGGGACATAGTGGCCCTCGTGGAGCACGAGCTCCTGGGGAAGTAAAGGGGTCAGCCAGTGCCAGTCTCCTCATCCTCGAAGTCAGACCGGTAAACGCTCTTCATCCCCCCTCTCCCTTCGGCGGTTGCTTTTTAAAAGGTTCTCCCAAAAGAAAAGCCGGCCGATGACGAGCGTTAGCCACGCTGAGCGGTGAGGAGAAGAGGGTTAGCCGAGGCCGGTTTTCCGCACGTAGTTCAAAAACTCCCTCAGGAACTCCAGACCTGCCCCGCTGTTAACAGCCTTGGGATGAACGGAAAGGAAGAAGGTACCCCTGGTGTTCTCATAACTCGATTGGGCACTCTCCAGCCGATAGTTGAGCAGAAAACGGGAGAGATACCAGGTATACTCGCGATTTAGAATGGGTTCGGCGGTACCGTTTGGAAAGTAAACGAAGTCTTCTCCTATGACCGTCAGGTTGCGGGAGAGGAGAACCCTCAGGGCCTCGCCGGAGAGGGCGTATCTTGGGGGAAGGAAGTATTCGGGAATGAAGCCGGCATTTCCAAGCTCTCTCAGGCCCATGTCAAGTCTCCTCTCCGCCTCGCCCCGGCTGCAGTCGAACTCCCTCCCGATGTGGTCGTAGCCATGGAGCCCGATGTGGTAGCCCTCGCTGCTCAGGTTCTCCAGGAGGGCCTCGAACTCCGGGTGATCTCTGAGACGCTCCCCACCGCCGTGGTCGGGTATCACGAAGAGATACGTTCGGTTCTGGAGGTTGTACCCGTTGATTATCGCAGTTATCTCCCGGAGCTGCTCCGCATAACCGGGACTGACGTCATGGATCAGAATAACGAAACGGCCGAATTCCGGAAGGTAGGCGGGCTCACCCAGGGAGGAAGTCGAAACGTAGACAAGAGATATCGTCGCCAGCACAAGGACAATGGACAGTTTTCTCATCGGCCTAAAATTGGGGAAGGGACGTAAAAAACTTTCTCAGATGTGTCTCTTAAGGAAATCACGAACCCTCTCCTTCCACTCTTTGGGATGGAGTTTGAGCGTCCTCACGTGGGGCGCATCTGTCACCCAGAGTTCCACGTCGGGGTTCACCTTCCTGTTCCTCTCGTAGAACTCCCTGACCTCCTCAACTCTCACGAGCGGGTCTTTTTCGCCGGCTATGAGAAGGAGCGGCTTCCTTACCCTGTCAGCGTACTCTATCGGGTGGACCTCCTTTCCACCGCTGAGGAGCTTCGTGAAGGGTTTGACGATGAAGTAGAGCCACTCCGGAAGGCCGGCGAAGTACTTCAAACCGCGCGCCCCGGTCCTGTCAAGGTACATCGGAGGACTGTCGGCCACGCCGCAGCAGACCTCAGGGATTTCGGCCAGAGATCTTATCGTTAGCATCCCGCCCATGGAGAAGCCGACAAGAGCGATCCGCTTTGCACTTTCCGGGTGGTTCTCGATCAGCCATTTGACGGCCGCCACTACATCCGCTATCTCCTTATCCCCAACGGTCGTGTACTTGCCCTCGCTCTTTCCGTGCGCCCTGAAGTCAAAGGCGAGGACGTTGTAGCCCTCCCTCAGGAGGAACTCGATGGTGGGCTTCATGTAGACATCGTCCCACCTACTCCTCGTGTAGCCGTGGAGCGGGATCACGGTCTTATCGCTCCCGTTCGGAACCCACCATCCGCTGAGCTTCAGGCCGTCTTCGGTCTCGAATGTTATATCCTCGTGGTCAAAGCCAAAATCCCCCGGCGTCCACTCACCGATGAAGCGCGGCGGCCTGACCATCCTGTAGGCCACGAAGGCCGAGAAGACGAGGAATGCCAGGAAGATGGAAACCAGGAGGGAAACGAGCCATAACATAGTTATCCCTCCGTCTTCACCTCAAGGTTCCTCATGGCCCATATCATCGGCATCGCCAGGAGGACCATTACTGCACCAATGGGGAAGAGCACCCTGTAGTTCTCGCCCGCGAGGTCCACTATTGCCCCACCAATAACCCCCGCCAGGAGGACCGGCAGCGAGCGGGTCGCCTCGAAGAAGCCGTAGTAGCGGCCGGTGAATGCTTCCCTCTCGAACTTGGTGAGCAGGTCGCCGATGACCGGATACGATGCCGCCATCAGGATTCCCCAGCCGATTCCAGCTATCCCAAGGGCGATCACTATCTCGGTCTGGCTGTGGATGAACCAGCCCCAGAGCTGGGGCAGGGCAAAGATCAGTCCGCCGAGGATTATGCTCAGTCTCCTCCCCAGTCTATCGTAGATTATGCCCCCAGGGAGTGCCCCCAAAAGCACCGTCACGTTGAACAGGGCCATGAGGTAGAGGCCGAGCGATGTGACAGCCTTTATGCTCTCCTCGTCGGCCGAACCGTAGAGGATGTAAGCGAGGATTCCGTAGAGGAAGATGGCTATGAACTCGAAGCTCATCCACCAGAGGGTCTGCGCCGAGTAGAACTTGAGGAAGTCGCGGTTCTCGACTATGCTTCTAAGGTAGTCCCAAAGGCCCTCTCCCTCTCCCGTTTCCGGTGCTTCCGGCTCCCGGATTATGAAGTAGACGAAGAGCGCCGCCCCGATGAGAAAAGCGGCGGTTACTATGAAGGGTATCTTTAGGTATGGAGTCTGTGCCAGGGCCTTTATTCCTTCACTTTCACCGGTCTCGGCAACGGCCTTGGCTATTAGGAAGCCGGCTAAACCAAAGAGGAAGAGGTTGCCCGCCCATTCGAGGAGTGTGATCACTCCGCTGGCCTTTCCACGGTGACCGCTCTCAATCGTGTCGGGCATCAGGGCGCGGTACTGGGCCGTGTAGGTGTGCATGGCGAAGTAGAAGAAGCCCAGAGCCAATGCGAAGCCCCAGAGCGGGACGTTCATCACGTAGGCGGTGTAGATGAGCAGCGCCGCCACCCCGGCCATGAGACCGCCGGCCATGATGAAGGGCCTCCTCCGGCCGTGCCTCGAGCGGAGGGTATCGCTGTAATAGCCGAAGAGAACCGGGATAAAGAGTCCAATGAGACCCTCGGCGGCGAGGATGGTTCCCTTAACGAAGGCGGAACCTGTGTAGCTCGAGAGCAGAGGGAAGGACAGACCCTTGTTGAGCGCCCAGCCGACGCTCCTGCTGAAGCCGAGCAAAGCAAGGCCGAGCACCACGCCCCAGCTGAATCCCCTCTTTTCCACGCTTTCACCCCCTATTTGCCAGGAAATTGTTAAAGACGTTTTTACGTTTTCGGTTCAAAGGTGAAAGAAAGGAGAGGTCAGTCCATATCGGGAACGTAGTCGAGGGCGGTTCCCCTTCTTCCTACGATGTCCCCGCGTCTGACGAACTGCATCGCTATCGCAGCCAGTACGAAGAAGGCCGTTGCGAAGGGCAGGAGCGTTCTGTAACCTATGAGGTCCAGGAAGGCTCCAGCGAGAGGAGGCGCAACGAGGTTCGCCGCCTGACTGAAGAAGTAGTAGAGCCCCGTGTAGCCTCCAAGCTTTTCCTCCGTCGTCATATCAACGACCATCGGCAGAGAGTTGACGTTAACCATCGCCCATCCCATCCCCCCGATGAAGAAGAGCCCCATGAACGTCCTCACCACCGGGTCGGAGAGGGAGCTCGAGGATGGCTTTGAGCCTTCTCCGACGAGGTAAGCACCGAGCATTACGGCTATCACTATCAGGAGTCCGAGCGTTATCGTCTTCCGCCTTCCGAAGCGGCCGCCGATAAAACCTGCTGGAATTGCGAAGAGCATGAAGCTCAGGCTGAAGACACCCAGGAGGAACGCACCGGTGCTCTCCTCTATTCCGAGGTGGTACTTGGCGTAGCTCGTGAAGAAGGTCTCAAGGGAGTTGAAGGCGATGAACCAGAAGAAAACCGCCAGGAGTATCGCGAGAAGACTCTTCTCGTGGCTGGCGAAGACGTCCCTGAGGTTCTCCTTCAGCTCGCCGAAGCTCTTGTGCGATGTTTCAGCGAGGAGCTTTCTCAGACTTATCCCCTCGCCGGGGGTACGGTACTCCTGCGGCTCGGGGACGAGGAGAACCACGAGCAGGTTGGCGATGAGCATTATGGCGGCGCCGAAGTAGAAGGGATAGGCATAGTTCATGTCGTAGAGAACCTTACCTCCGAAGTAGGCCAAAAGCGCCCCAAGGCCGCCCATGAAGTTGATTATGCCGTTGGCCTGGCTTCTCTTTTCGCTGGGAGTGATGTCCGGCATGAAGGCAACAACAGGGGAGCGGAAGAGAGCCATAAAGAAGTTCATCAGGACTATCGTACCCATGAAGAGGGCCAGATTGCCGTGTTCCCTCGCTATCGGAATGAGCGCGAACATTATGGCCGCGGAAGGTGCACCGAGCAGAATGTAGGGTTTCCTTCTCCCAAGTCTCGTCCGCGTCATATCGCTTAGAGCACCTAGGAAAGGGAGCAAAAGAACCGCGAAGAGGTTGTCGATGGTCATGATAAAGCCGGTTATGGTCTTGCTCAGGTGGAAGGTGTCCTGCAGAAAAATCGGAACGTAAGCGTTGTATAGCGCCCAGATGATGCTTATCCCAAAGAAACCGAGACCGAGGATGAAAATCCTGCTGTACCTGAATCCCATGTTCATCCCTCCGATTGTACCGCGTGGCTTTAGGGGTGAGGTGGTTTCGTGGATGAAACTTTTAAGGGTTGTGAGCCCATCTCTGGACTGCCGGTGGGGTGACAGTAATGTACAGTGAGAAAATTCTCATATTGGGGCACAGAGGTTTTAAGGGACCTCTCGAAAACACCCTTCCCGCTTTCAGGAGGACACTTCGTTATGCGGAGGGGATGGAGTTCGACGTCCGTATGACAGGGGATGGAAAGCTCATAACCCATCATGATCCAGGATTCTACGCCGGCGGCTCCTTCCACCTCGTCGGAGAGCTCAGCCTCAGGGAACTCAGAAGGCTGCACCCCCTGGGAAGGTTGATCCCCACTGTGAAGGGAGTGCTCGATGAGTTTAAAGGGGCGATCTTCAACGCCGATGTGAAGGAAGAACTGGCTTTGAAACCCCTCCTGGGGGCCGTTGAGTCGTCGGACCTCCTGGAGAGAACGGTGTTTTCCTCCGAAAACCCCCAAATTGTCGAGGCCCTCCTTCGGGAGTGCCCGGATTGCCGGGTGGGTTTCTCCATCACAGGCTACAAAGCCGTTTTCCGGATACCAAAATTCAGGAACCTTTACTCCGTCCATGTTCCGCTGGATGCTGTTTCCTACGTCGGTTACCGTGCCCTCCTTACGCTCCTCAGGGCTCTGCGAAAGAGGGGCCTGAGGGTATACCTCTGGAACTACCGGATGAATGAGCTTGAGTGGGTTCCAAGGCTCTGGCGCTTTGCCGATGCCGTTATCTCGGACGATCCCGCGAGGTTGAAGAAAAGTTTTTACGGGTAGCGCATACTCCATCGGGGCGATACCCATGGGAGGATGGAAATCAGAGAGGGTTCTCGTTCTGGGACATAGGGGTTACTCCTCCAGATATCCAGAAAACAGCCTTCTGGCCTTCAAGAAGGCCGTTGAAGTCGGTGCGGATGGCGTTGAGCTCGACGTTTGGCTGACAAAGGATGGAAAGGTCGTAGTAATGCATGACGAGACCATAGACAGAACGAGCGACATGAGTGGAAGGCAGAAGGACATGACGCTTGAGGATCTCAAGAAGGCGGATATAGGCATGGGTGAGCGGATTCCGACGCTTGATGAGGTCTTTGAAGCCCTTCCAGAGAAAGCCCTAACCAACATCGAGCTCAAGGACGTCGATGCAGCAAAGGAAGTGGCCAGAATAGTTAGGGAGAACAACCCCGAGAGGGTCATGATATCGTCCTTCGAGATCGAGGCCCTCCACGAGTACAGGAAGCACGACAGGGATACAACGATGGGCCTCCTGATTGACAGGGAAGAGGTAGTTCCGCTCATTCCAAAGCTTAAGGAGGAGCTCAACCTCTGGTCCATAAACATTCCAATGGAAGCGATACCGCTTCTCGGCCTTGAAAAGACCCTCCAGGCCATAAAGTGGGCCCGCACCCTCGGACTAAAAGTCGTCCTGTGGACGGAAAACGACGAACTCTTCTATCTCAACGACAACCTTGCAAAGCTGAAGGGCCTCTTCGAGGTGGTCATTGCGAACGATGTGGAGAGGATGATTAGTTACCTCGGGGAACTTGGGCTCAGGTGACCGAACCCCTAATATACTTTTTCGCTTTTTCTTCTCCCTGGTGATCAATATGAAGAAGTTCATACTCTCACTCGACGAAGGGACGACATCTGCCAGGGCGATAATATTCGACAGGGAAAGCAACATCCTTGGAATCGGCCAGTACGAGTTCCCCCAGCATTATCCCAAGCCCGGCTGGGTGGAGCATAATCCCGAGGAAATCTGGGAGGCGCAGTTCAGGGCGATAAAGACCGCCCTTGAGAGGGCCAAAATAGAACCGAACCAGATAGCCGCCATCGGAGTTACCAACCAGCGCGAGACGACAATAGTCTGGGACAGAAAAGGGAAACCGCTTTACAACGCGATAGTGTGGCAGTGCAGGAGAACGGCGGAGATGGTCGAGGAAATAAAGAGGGAATACGGCGATATGATAAGGCAGAAGACCGGTCTCGTGCCCGATGCCTACTTCTCCGCGAGCAAGCTCAAGTGGCTCCTCGACAACGTGCCCGGGCTGAGGGAGAAGGCCGAGAAAGGCGAGGTCCTCTTCGGAACGGTGGATACCTTCCTCATCTACCGCCTGACCGGGGAGCACGTGACGGACTACTCGAACGCATCCAGAACGATGCTCTTCAACATCAAGAGGCTCGACTGGGACGACGAGCTCCTCGAGATATTCGGGATTCCCAGGGACATTCTGCCAGAGGTAAGGGAGTCGAGCGAGGTCTACGGCTATACGAGGAAAGACCTCCTCGGTGCGGAGATTCCGGTGAGTGGAGACGCCGGCGACCAGCAGGCCGCTTTATTCGGTCAGGCTGGCTTTGAAACGGGAATGGTGAAGGCCACCTACGGAACCGGGAGCTTCATACTGGCAAACACTGGAAAGACCGTCCGCTATTCAAACAACCTACTCACGACGATAGCTTGGGGGCTGAAGGGAAAGGTAACCTACGCGCTGGAAGGGAGCATATTCGTAACTGGTGCCGCCGTCCAGTGGCTCCGCGACGGAATAAAGATTATCAGGCACGCCTCTGAAACAGAGGAACTCGCGGAAAAGCTGGAGAGCAACGAGGGAGTTTACTTCGTCCCGGCCTTCGTTGGCCTCGGTGCTCCTTACTGGGACCAGTTTGCAAGGGGCCTTATAATAGGCATAACGCGCGGAACCGGCAGGGAGCATTTGGCGAGGGCAACGCTGGAGGCGATAGCCTACCTCACAAGGGACGTCATTGAGGAAATGGAAAAGCTGGTCGGAATAAAGGAGCTCCGCGTTGACGGTGGAGCAACGGCCAACGACTTCCTGATGGCTTTTCAGGCGGACATACTCAACAGGCGTGTCGTGAGGCCGGTGGTTAAAGAGACCACCGCCCTTGGAGCGGCTTACCTAGCAGGACTGGCCGTGGACTACTGGGAGAGCCTTGAGGAGATAGAGCGCCTCTGGAAGGTCGAGAAGATTTTCGAGCCAAAGATGGACGAGGAAACCCGGGAAAAGCTCTACCGCGGCTGGAAGGAGGCCGTGAAGCGGGCAATGGGCTGGGCCAAGATCATTGATCAATGATCCAAACGAGAATGTACAGGGATGACCTTTCAGCCAATGGTCACTCACGTCCTCCCTTTTTATGCCCAGAACTGTTCTCCCGTGTCTCTTCGGCGGAACCAAAGGTTAAAGAAAGCTTTAAAACTGAGAAAAGCGTTTCCAGGCTCAAATCGGAGGGGAGAACATGAAGATCAGAGTGGCGATCCTAGGCGCTGGAATAAGCGGTGCGAGCATAGCGCGAGTCCTGAGCAAATACGAGAACCTTGAGGTTCACCTAATCGAGAAGGCACCAGACGTTGGCTGGGGCGTGAGCAAGGCAAACACCGCCTTAATTCACGGCGGTTACGACGACGACTCGGAGAAGTATCCGACGAGGGCAAGGCTCTGCATAAGGGGAAACAGGCTCTGGCACCAGTGGGTTAAGGAACTCCAGATAGCTCACGTATGGAACGGGGCTTTGATAGTTGCAACCAAGGAGGAGGACTTCGACGAACTTGAGAGGCTTTTGGAGCGCGGAAGGAAAAACGGCGTCCCCGAGATGAGGATAGTTGATAGGAACGAGCTCTTTCAACTCGAGCCGGGCCTCACGAGGGAGGCTATTGGAGCCCTGTGGGTTCCTATAGTCGGCCAGATAGCGCCGATTCCAGCGGTTATAGCGCTCGTTGAGAACGCCGTTGCCAACGGAGTAAAGACCCACCTCGAAACGGAAGTGAGGGGCATAAAGGTCAAGAACGGGGAGGTTAAGGGCGTTGAAACAAACAACGGCTTCATCGAGGCCGACATCGTCATAAACGCGGCGGGTCTTTATGCCGATGAGATAGCGAGAATGGCGGGAATAGACTACTTCGAGATTCACCCGAGGAAAGGAGAATACTGGATTTTTGATGACGACGTTCCCGGGCCGAGAAGGGTTCTTTTCCCGACGCCGACGCCGATAAGCAAGGGAATCGTTGTTACGACGGAGGTCTCCGGACACTTGATGATAGGGCCGAATGCCCAGGATTTGCCACCGGAGGAAAAGGACAACCTTGCAACCACAAGGGAAGGACTTGAGCAGGTGTGGGAAGGTGCCAAAAAGCTCTGGCCCCAGCTACCCCCAAGGAGCAAGGTCATCAGAACCTTCGCAGGACTGAGACCTGAGCCAACCGGGGGAGACTTCATAATCAAAGCGGAGGAAGAGGTCTGGGGTTTCATCAACGTTGCAGGCATTCGCTCGCCCGGTCTAACGAGCGCCCCCGCGATAGCTTATGAGGTTGCCCAGATAATCCGGCGCGACCTCGGAATTGAGCTGAAGGAAAAAGCCAAGTGGAACCCCTACAGGAAGGAGATAAGCCACTTCTTCATGATGACACCCGAACAGGTAAACGAAGCGGTTAAGAGAAACCCGGCCTATGGAAAGATAGTCTGCCGTTGCAACAACGTCAGCGAGGGGGACATTCTGGAGGCAATCGAGAGGATGAAGTTCATAGGCGTCAAAACTCCGAGCGTTGATTCCGTCAAGTTCAGAACGAAAGCTACAACCGGAACCTGTCAGGGAAGCTTCTGCAGGCCGAAAATAGTCCAGCTTTTAGCCAAAGAGTACGGCGTCGAGCCCTGGAAGGTCACGCTGAAGGGCAGGGGAAGCGAGATTGGGATGGGCGATGTTACGGCCTTCGGGAGGGATGATGCATGATGGAGATGCCCAACGCTCCGGTGCTCAACTATGATGTTGTCGTCATCGGCGGGGGACCAGCGGGGATGTCCGCCTCTATCGAGGCCGGGAAACTCGGACTGAAGGTTCTCCTGCTCAACGAGAAGCCGGCACCGGGCACGAACCTCGGACTCTTTGGAGGGAACGAGCTCAGGGAAAAGCTCGCCGCCGGCCTTGAGGATGCGGGAGTTGATGTTATCACTTCCGCGCGGGCCCTCGAGATCGGCAATCGCTCGGACCTCGAGAAATACGTCCTCTTCTCCTCCCCGATGGGGCTACGTGGGGTGAGAACAGGGGCCGTGATCTACGCCGCGGGTTCGAGGGAGCGGCACGCATTCGAGGTTGGCATCGTTGGCGATCGCGGGGCGGGAGTCTACACCGTGGGGGAGGCAATGGAGCTCATCTCCCTGGGCGTTCTTCCCGGGAGGAACGTGGTGATCGGCGGTTCCCACGACTCCGCCCTCCACCTTGCCTCTCGTCTGGCGGAAGAGGGTACGGTGACCATCGTTGATCGCAGGATCGAAGGCCCTCCACAGTGTCTCGGGAGGGCCGGGCTGATGACGGGGGCCAGTGTTGTTGAGGTTAGGGGGAGGAGGAGAGTGGAGCGCGTTGGCGTTGACCTTGGGGATCGTATGGAGTGGCTTGACGCGGATACCCTCATCGTTGGCGCCGAACCTGTACCGGCCATGGGGAAGCTGGTTCGGACCGGAGCGCTGGTTGATCCTGCAACCGGTGGGCCCCTGGTCAGTGAGTGGCTTGAAACTAGCGTTCCGGGCATCTTCGCCGCCGGGAACTCCCTGGGAACGGGCTATGACCCGGGGATTGCCGTCGAGCAGGGGACAATCGCCGCGAGGGGAGTGCTTGAGTTCATCGAGATGGGGGGGATAAGAAACGGAGGATGGGCGCGGGTCTTTGGAGGGGAAGGAGTGAAGTTTGTCTTTCCCCAGCTCCTGGGTGGTGGGGATGTCACCCTCTACGTTCGTCCGGAGGGGCCCCTTAAGAACGGCAGGCTGGAGATCCCGGAGCTGGGGATAGAAACCCGTGTTGGAGATGTCATCCCCTCCCGGATACTTCGGGTGAAGTTGCGTGGAGTGGACTTGAAGCCAGGAATGAAAGTTAGAATAATGATGGGGGGTTAAGAGCCCCCCGGGAATCATTCAAAGATCTCGTGGATGTAGCGGGCGTTCTCGAGTCCCTGGGGTACTTCGATTTCAACGGGCTCGTTGATGTTGGAGAGGCTAACCCTGTCGTGGACGGTTAAGTAGGCCTCCATCTTCTTGTCATCGAAGACGTTTATCGTCAGGACGAGATCCATGTACGTCTCGATGAAGACCGGCGTTCCGTCCTTTCTGAGGTGAACCTCCACCCACCCGGATTTGGTCGTGACGTTCACCATCCTCTCGCTCCCAGCACCCCAGAGCTCGTTGAGGTAACCGGTCTGGTTGGTGGCGTTCACGAACTCCCAGAAGGTAACGTTCACCCTGAAGGCGTAGCCGTCGGCGAGTTTTTCTATGGTAACGTTCTTCTCGTTGAGGAGGTTCCTGATGTAGTCCACGTTAAGGGAGCCCTTAGCATGGGAGTAGAGGTCATCGTCGGGCGGAACGCGATACCACCTGCCATCAATGTTGAAGTAGACGCTGGTGTTGTTGACGAAGTAGGGCCAGTCCATGTTGACATCCATACCCATCATGTGCACCCTCATGCTCATGTTGCCCTTCTCCAGTCCCGCGGTCTTGTTGAAAACCCCGATGACATGGCCGGACATTGTGATGTTTACGGTCTTGTTGGTGTCCGGGTCGGTGAAGTGCATGCTCATCGAGAAGTTCTGGTCGTAGCTGGCAGTATCTAAGTTCTGGATGGCTTCGAGAACCTGCTCCTCGGTGAGACCAACGCTCTGTCCTATGCAGCCGCTCGCCAGCACTACAAAACCTATCAGGAAAAGTGCTATCACCCTTTTCATCGTACTACCTCCTGTTGGGCTCGTAGCTGGTATGTGGCTGCATTTTAAATACTTTTTCTATTCAGATTTTGCACACTACTGTTAGAAGTCTGCAAAAAGTGGAAAGGATCACCAGGGTTCCCCTTCCCAGGGCTTGGGGTAGGGTATCTCCCCGAGCCTGTGACGAAGGTACCTCTCCAGAAGGGGCCTCAACCAGCCCATCAGAACCTGCCAGCAGTGGGTCTCATCAAGCTCATAGCTCGCATAAGTATTGACGTAGTCCACGAGAACGGAGCTGTTCCGCGGGTCGTAGTTGAGGGAATGGGTGGTGTTGAAGGAGACCCACTTAAGGACGTTATCTTTATACACTGCCTTGAGCCTGTGATGGGTGTTCAGCGGTCGTCCCTTCGCGTCCTTTGAGAGTACGAGGATCAAGTATCCGTCTTTGCTGATGATCCGCTTTGACCGAGCCGTTTTCTCGAACTCGTCTATTATCACGTGGGGATCGTTGAACCTTTTGGCGCCTTCTCTTGAAGGAAAATAGGAGCTAACGAACTCAACATCCCAATCGTCGTCCACTTCGTAGTAGGCCCTGAAAACACCGGGGCACGCCACCCCGTAGCCCATCTTTGAGAAGGACATGAAACCCCGGCTCTTAAGCTCGTAACGGTAGGTATAACCCTCCAGGGACATCGGAACGAGGAGCAAGACTGAAACCATGAGGAGAACAACAGCAAGCGCCTTCCTCCGCCGCGACATGGGTATCACCAGTCAGCTTTCCCACGGGCCGAGCAGCTCAAAGCTCCCCTCAGTTCTTTCCCCCTCAACCCGGTTCCAGTCGAGGTAGTTTCTCTCAACGTCCTCCGTGAAGTTTCCCCCCAGGGGTCTTCCGTCCCCATCCACGAGGAGGGACAGCTTTAGGACGTGGCTCGCCGTGACTCTGGTGCCGTTCTCGATGGTTCCAGCGGAGTAGCTCTCTCCCCAGTTGAACGTCAGCTCCATCTCGTAGCCTTCTCCGGTCTCCCGAACGCTTTCCAGCTTTCCTTCTTTCAGAACCTTCCGCAGGAAGTTCATGACGTTCCACTCCGCGCCCCAGCCCTCGAGTGCCATCCGCCAGTAGGGGTCGTCGGAATCGTTCCTGCTGGCATGTATTACCCTCTT
Source organism: Thermococcus sp. (assembly GCF_027012695.1). Lineage (GTDB taxonomy): Archaea > Methanobacteriota_B > Thermococci > Thermococcales > Thermococcaceae > Thermococcus. The sequence goes on along the minus strand of NZ_JALUYR010000006.1, from coordinate 21,396 downwards.
CCTTCCGTCAATATCCCTCACCCAAATTGCACTCCCGTTTTCGTAGTTTATGCAGCCCTTTACACCCGCCCTTTCCTTCAAGCTCCCGTTGGAAAAGGCCTTAACTTCCGCCTCCCAGCAGAAGGAGGTCTGGCCGTTGATGGCATCGAGAACATCCGCCGTCGAGGGAGGACTGGCCTTACTCAGCGAATGGCCAGAGATAAGGTAATACGCCACTCCTGTGACCAGGATAACCGCCATCGCAAGGAGGAGCCTTCTCGTAAGAATCACCCATAGCAATTTGGACATTCTGGGTTATAAAATTTACCCTCGCAATAAGAAAAATCAGAGGGCCTCGAACTTCTGGATAAATATCCGGAGGTCGGTTCTGAAGGGCTCTTCCGCCCGTTCCATTTCTTCTCTGAGACGCCTGAGAAACTCCTCCTCGTTTTTCGATTCCGCCCAGAGCCTCTCTACGAGTTCCTTCAGCCTGTCCCAGTACTCGACGTAGGGTCTGACCTCGAAGAGAACCTCCTCAAGTTTGTCTCTCTTCAACTTCGATCCCTCCTCTTGAACCAGTAGTGAAGAACTCTCTTACGATCCTCCTCCAGACCCAGAAGCATAAAGTAGCGGAGTATGGCGATGTTGATGCCCAGGAGGATTATCAGTATTATGTTGTAGGCCGGCACTGTTGCACTCATAAAGGCGTAGTAGTCCCAGATGAAGTGGAGGAACATTGCGAGAAAGAAGTATGTCGCCAGGGAGTCCACCTTTCCTTCGGCCTTCAGGCCATAGCCAACTCCAATTATGGCGCTCCAGGTGGCGTGGGCAATTGGCGTCAGGAATGCCCGCATAAGGGTAACGCCCAGTCCCCAGCCGAGGCCGTACATGAAGTTCTCGGTTGCGGCAAAGCCGAGTCCAGCAGCTGCCCCATAGACCAGACCGTCCATAACACCGTCCATCTGGCCCGCGTTGTAGGGCCACAGGATGGCAAGGGCCTTTGCCGGCTCCTCGACGATCCCCGCAACCAGGGCCACGTAGAATGCCGTTGTTGGAAGGAGTGGCTGTATAAGTCCGCCGAGGGTTAGGATGCTCTCGAGGATGAAGGCAACGCTCACGGAGAGCGTTCCTCCGAGGATGAAGGTTCCTATGACGTAGCGCCTCGGTTCTGGCTCGTATCTGTCCGCGTGGTAGAAGTACCACAGTATCGCCAGTGCCGGCGCGTAGGCGAAGAAGATCAGAGCGCTAAGCACGTCCATAGGCGTTCACCGCAGGAAATAGGGAGAAGGGGATTTAAAGGTTTAGCATTTTCCGAGGAACTCTTCTAAATCTATCCCCTGCTTCTCAAGGTATTCCACGAGTTCGATTGGAGGTTCAACCTTCGCGGCGTTGGGTTGGGTGATAACTATCCTCGTCACGTCCACCCACTCGGAGCCGTTCTTCCGGTAGTGGACGGTCCGGTTCACCTCCACGGGGATGAGGTCCTTCGTGAGCTTTATCGTGATCCGCGTCCGGTAGGAGGTTATCCCGTCACTCCCGGCGGTACCACCGGTCCCGTTGGCGTACACGAGGTAGTAGTTGTCTTTCTCAACTACCCGGACCCCCTCGGAGTCAAGCACCGTCCAGAGACCGTCCAGAATCGTGCTGTTGAAGTTGGGTCCCTCCCCCGGGCCGTAACAGGACACCTCCCAGCTCACAGTTCCGTTCCGGTCGTAGTAGGCGGCGTAGCCCCTGGTGTCGGTGTAGTAGTAGGCCCGGTAATACCCTCCCCCGTGGGCGGTGGTGTTGGAGAACGTTGAAACAGACTTGGTCCTTTTCTCGAAGTCCACACTTCCATTTGTGAAGAGCTGGGCAACGAGTTCGGTCCCGCGATAGCTGTCAACCTTCATTGCGTATTCGTAGCTCCTCAAACCCTCTATCGCTGCCTTAAGCTCCACCGATGTGAATGGAAGTGCTCCGGTCGCTGTCGGTGAAGTTTTTGAACTTCCACCGATGCAGCCCGCGGCGAGAACGATGAAGGCGAGGAGCAATCCGGTAAAAGCTCTCCTCATTCTATCACCCCAGCTAACTCCCCGGCGGGTATTAAAAGGTTAGCCCCCAAGCGAGCCGAGGACCCGGGAGAGTTTTTCAAGCTCGCCGAAGTCGAGAAGCTCCTCATCCAAAGGAACAAGCACCCGGGCCCTCGAAACATCGTGAGTTCTCAGGAAGGGCGAGACTATCTCCCTCAGCACGTCGTTCCCGTAGGCCCAGGGGCTGAAGGCTGGGAGAACTATGAGCGCATCGCTCATCAAAAAGGCCGGCACCTTAACCAGAGCCCCAACCTCGTCGCGGAGCCTTATGGCCGGATGCTCGTGACCGATTATGAAGCGCTCGCCCTCGGCCAACTTGTGTCCGTGGACGAGTTTCCATCCACCGAGTTCGAGTTCATCGACCACTTGAACGCCAAGCTCCCTCAACCAGAGCGTTCCGACGTCGTGGTTGCCTCTAACGAGTACAAGCTCGTCAACGAGCGGGAAAACCTCCTCCACAAAGGCCCTGAGTTCTTCCCTCTCGCGCCACTCCGGGACGAAGGAATGCTTTAAATCGCCGTCTATGATGATGCGCTTCGGTTTTTCCCTTTTGAGGAGTTCCCTCAGCTTTCCAACGACTTCATGGAACACCCTCGGAAGGTAAAAACCCTCCCTCGCCATGCTGACCTCGTAGCCGAGGTGAAGATCTGCTATGACGAGCGTTCTTCCGAGTTTTAGGGCCTTTTCCGGCAGGGGTTGAGGCTTCATATTTCAGGGTTGGCTCTTTGACTTTTAAACTTTGTTAGGGAAACCGAAAAGGTTTTAAATCTGCCCATTGAAGGGACAATGGTGAGTAAAAATGGCCTATATTGGTTTCGCCAAGAGTCCCTACGGCCCAAGCAAAACCTTCGATGCCATCATCGAGGAGCTCAGGAGGAGAGGCTTCACGATAGGATTCTCAAAGCATCACTGGGCGGGCGATTTGCCTTTTGGACTGGTAATGGCGGAGACGGACAGGGGACCGGTTGCGGTAAGATGGTCCCTCGGAAAAGAGTTCTCAATGCGGCTGGAAGAGGTAGATAGAGAAACCTACGACGAGTTCGTCGAGGACACGATAGAGTACACCAACGCTGATTCAGGATGACCGCTCCCCCTTAATCCTCTCTATCACGTCGAAAATGCTCCAGAGGTCCCTTATGACGTGGAGGCGGGGAATCAGAGCCAGCCGTTCCCTGTTTTTCTCGATGAACTTTGCCGTGAACGGGAAGTAGTACCAGACGTATTCGGTGTTCTCATCCCCGTGTCCGATGAAGCGCCAGGGCTTGTCGTCCACCCAGATGAAGGTTTCATCCCCGTACTTCTCGCGGACGAGCTTAAATGCCTCATCTATCGTGAGATCCCTGCCGAAGACTATCACATCATCGAAGAGGTCGTAGATTCCCATCGCCTTCAGCCTTCTGACCTTCATGCCGTCAATGAAGTCCTCGGCGGAGAACGAGATAACGGTGTGGCCCTCTTCCTTGAGTTTCCTCAACAGTTCCGGAGAATCATCTATCGGTTTCGTCAGCTTCGCCCTCTCCTCGAACCAGGTTTCAAAGAACTTCGTCCGCAGGAAGAAGGGCGGCTTTGACTTCTTCTTGTGCTTCCCGAAGGCCGGTCTCTCGAACTGCAGCTCTATCTTGGTGAGAAGCTTTGCCCACAGTCCCTTTCCGGGGAGCCAGGGATAGCGCTTTTGAAGGGCGCGCTTGAAGGCCTCCTCGATGCACGAGTAAGTGTCCGCCAAGGTCCCGTCGAAGTCGAAGGCTATGATCATTCAACCACCTCCCAGAGAGACATAGAAGTGGCCCGCTTTTACGTGCTCCGAAACGAAGTCGTCCTCAGTCCCATAGGCCCAGATGACGCGGAAGGTACCGCTTGTGGGGATTTTGAAGTCGTATCTATCTCCCGTATCAAGCTTTCGGGAGAACTCGACCACGGTAAAATCGCCCTCTTCCCCTCCACCGTGGGAGATGATGTTGTCCACGCCACCGTAGGTCGTATCCGGATTGTGGGGGCCGGCAAAACCTGGGGAGTAGGAGTCGCTTATCTCAACGGTGCCGTTGGGGAGAACGTATGCTATGATGATATCGGTCTTCCTCATTCCCGGCCCGCCGCCGAAGCCCACGGCGACCCAGCCGCGCGTTTTGGCTTTCATGCCGACGAAGAGGCTTCCGTTATCAACCCGGAGGAAGGCCGAGAAATCTCCCCCGACCGTAAAGTTACTGGAGTACTCTCCCGGCTCTATGACACCGTCGGGTTTCCACGGTTTGCTCGTGCCAGTTTTTTCTAAACTAACACCTCCCCCAATGCAGCCTGCGGTGACCATCAGGAAACCCGTAAGGAGTGCCGCCAGAACCCTTCGCCCCATCATACCAGTAACATGGAGCCGGGCGCTTTAAAGCTTTGTCGCGATTCCGGTAGCCAGATTTTTAAACCCTTTTTAGATGGAATAACCGCTAAATCCATCCAGGTGGTGATGAAATGAAAGTCAGGGCGCTGGCGCTTTTGGTTCTGGTCCTCGGTGGTCTGGGCTTCGCAAGTGCCTGGCCCACCGACGGGCCGGATCTCCAGAACCCCATGAACGTCCACCAGAGACTGACCTACAAGGCCATCGAGGCAGTTTACCAGGACAACCCGCGGCTCGGTGCGATCCTCATGCAGTATCAGGACAGACTCCTCTACGGAGCGTACGATGAGGACTGGCGCGGGGGGAGCATAGAATTCAAAGGCAAGACATACACCCTCCAGAGCCAGTACCACTTCCACGATCCGATGGACCACTCCGAGCTGATAACAGTGGACATCTTCGGCGATAGGGATTCCTCCGGTGCGGACATGGCCCAGCAGCTCTACGAGAAAGCAGTCCAGCTCTGGAAGCAGGGTGACAGGGAGGGGGCCATGCTCTACCTCGGCAGGGCCGTCCACATCCTCGAGGACATGGGCATGCTTGTGGCGCACACCACTCCGGCTCTCTTCGAGGATCTCGAGCAGTTCAGCTACATCGAGGACGCCCACGACTTCGTCGAGAACGAGATTTCACCGACCGTCGCCGACGACATCCTCAACGACCGCGTCCCCCTCGACCTCACTCCGATAAAGTGGTGGCAGATCCCGGAGGAGAAGAAGAGGTTCATAATCGGTGAGGACATCTACATAGCTGACAACGAGAACGGGCACATGGATCTATCCAACGGCGTTGCCTGGGCCTACGCTGACCTAATAGCCCACAACTCCTGGAGGTACATGCTCTATTCGACCGGAAAGGACATCAACCTCTGGAGCGAGCGCGGTCATCTCGGCAGCTACTTCTGGACGAAGACGCTTAAGAAGGGTGACTGGAGCGTCCTCAAGCTTCAGTTCCTCGGCGCGAGCTCGATAACCATCATCTTCAAGGACATAGACATGCAGAATGCCTACTTCAAGACCCTCGGCTACGTCGAGATATACGACAAGAACTGGAACCTCATAGCGAGGTACAGCCAGGATCCCAACCCGCTCGTTGACACCAGCGTCACCGTTCCGGGGGACACCGTTTACATCTACACCCACGTTGACAAGGACAACTGGCTCGATGATGACGTTGATGGGTGGGCCATCAGGAATATTGAGCTCCACGCTAACTTCGACGTCAACGCGCCGAGCGGCTTCAGGACCCTCGACGGAAGGGAGTACAGCAAGGTGCAGTGGGCGGTCTACGAGAGCATGGTCTACACCACAAGGAGCGCTGCAGGCCTGATGGAGAAGTTCTTCGAGGACGTCGGCGTTACTGGATGACTCCTCTCTTTTTTTAAAGCGGCTCTCTCGGAAGCCCACACTCTGTTCTTCAATGGAAGCATTCCACATGAGCGCTTCCGAGCACAAAGCATATATTCGTCCCGATCAACTTTCAACGACCGTCTTAAAGTTAAGAAGGTGATTGCCATGGGGAAGCATTACCTTCCAAACCTCGCCCAGAGGGACGAGATGCTGAGGGAAATCGGCTTTGGTTCGATTGACGAGCTCTTCTCCGACGTTCCGGAGGGTATGGTCAAGGAGTTCGACCTCCCCGAGGGAAAGAGCGAGTACGAGGTCTTCACCGAGCTCAACGAAGTCCTCTCAAAGAACAGAACAGTTCTCGAGATGCCGAGCTTCCTCGGCGCTGGAACCTACTTCCATTACATTCCCGCCCACGTGAAGTATCTAATCGAGAGGAGCGAGTTTCTCACAGCTTACACCCCCTACCAGCCGGAGATAAGTCAGGGCATGCTCCAGGCCCTCTTCGAGTACCAGAGCATTATGGCCGAGCTCTACGGTCTGCCGGTTGTCAACTCCTCGATGTACGACTGGGGGACTGCCATAGCCGAAGCGGCCCTGATGGCCGTGAGACTCCATAGGGGTAAGAGGAAGCGCTTCGTAATTCCAAAGGCACTCAGCCCTGAGAAGAGAACCGTTATAGAGACCTACACTCGTGGGGCGAACCTTGAGATCGTCGAGATCCCCTGGGACGATGAAGGCAAGCTTGACATGGAAAAGCTCAAGGAGGCTGTGGGGAACTCGGCCGGCGTTTACGTTGAAATGGCCAACTTCTTTGGACTGGTCGAGGAGAACGTAAGGGAGATAGGGGAGATTGCCCACGAGGCCGGAGCGTACTTCGTGATCGGAGCAGACCCCACAATGCTCGGAGTTTTTGAAGCTCCCGGAGAACTCGGAGCGGACATAGCCGTTGGCGAGGCCGCTTACCTCGGTAACCCCATGAACTTCGGCGGACCGAGGGCCGGCGTTTTTGCCGTCAGGAACGACAAAAAGCTCATCCGTCAGATGCCCGGAAGGATAATCGGAATGACGAAAGATGCCGAGGGAAGAAGGGCCTTTGTGATGACGCTCCAGACTAGGGAACAGCACATAAGAAGGGCCAAGGCCACCTCCAACATCTGCTCCAACGAGGCCCTAGTGGCTGTCGCTTCGGCGGTACATCTCGCGAGCCTCGGGCCAAAAGGTTTGAAGGAGCTCGGTGAAACAATCCTCAAGAACACGGCCTACCTCAGGAAACGCCTTTCCGAAGTTGCCGAGATTCCATTCGAGGGGCTCTATTTCAAGGATGTTCCTGTTCGCTTCGAAAGGCCCTACAGGGAGATACACGAGGCCCTTCTCGCGAGGGGAATCCACGGTGGCTACTATATAGGAAATCACTTCCCGGAGCTCGGCGAGACGGCACTATTCTCTGCCACCGAAACGACGAGGAAAGAATGGGTTGATAAGCTGATTGAAGCCCTTAAGGAGGTGGCCTGAATGTTCCGCCAGGCTAAATGGGACGAACCGCTCATCTTCGAGCTCTCCCGCGAGGGGAGAATTGGCTACACCCTGCCTAAGCCGATTGAAGACGTTGATGTGAAAATCCCCGAGAAACTGCGGAGAAAGAGCAGACTCAACCTTCCCGAGATAAGCGAGCCGGAGATAGTCAAGCACTACACCCGCCTGAGCGAGATGAACTACGGCGTTGATTCTGGCATTTATCCGCTCGGATCATGTACGATGAAGTACAACCCCAAGATAAACGAGGAGATAGCCTCACATCCCGGAGTTGCCCACATCCACCCGTATCAGGATGAAAGAACCGTTCAGGGAGCGCTCAAAATCATGTGGGAGCTGGAACAGTGGCTGAAGGAGATAACAGGCATGGACCGCTTCACCCTTCAACCGGCAGCCGGAGCGAACGGAGAATTTACCGGCGTTTCGATAATCCGCGCCTACCACCTCGATAACGGTGAACCGCAGAGAGATGAGATGCTCGTGGCCGATTCAGCCCACGGAACGAACCCGGCAAGTGCAGCGATGGCGGGCTTTAAGGTCATAGAGATTCCCTCAACGGAAGAAGGAACGATGGACCTGGAGGCCCTCGAAAATGCGGTGGGCGAGAGGACAGCTGGCTTAATGCTCACCAACCCCAACACGCTCGGCATTTTCGAGGACGAGATAGTGGAGATAGCGAGGATAGTCCACAAGGCTGGAGGACTGCTCTACTACGACGGCGCGAACCTCAACGCCGTTCTCGGCAAGGTCAGGCCCGGGGATATGGGCTTCGACATAGTGCATCTCAACCTCCACAAGACCTTCTCGACTCCACACGGTGGCGGCGGGCCCGGAAGCGGGCCGGTAGGAGTAAAGAACTTCCTGAAGGACTACCTGCCGGTTCCACTCGTGAGCTACGATGGCGAGCGCTATTACCTGGATTACAACGTGCCCAAGAGCATAGGAAAGGTGAAGGAACTCTACGGCAACTTCGCGGTCATGGTCAGGGCCTTAACTTATCTCAAAATAATGGGACGGGAAGGCCTCAGGGAGGTCAGTGAAGTGGCGGTTCTCAACGCCAACTACCTGACGAGAAAACTGCTGGGAACCCGTGGTTATGAACTCCCCGGCAAGGAACTCAGGAAGCACGAAACTGTCTTTTCAGCCGAGCCAATGAAGAGGGAAACAGGGGTTACTGCAATGGACGTGGCGAAGAGATTGCTCGACTTCGGAATGCATTCTCCGACCGTTTACTTCCCGCTGATTGTTCATGAAGCTCTGATGATAGAACCGACCGAGACTGTCAGCAAGGAGGAGCTCGACGCCTACGTGGAAGCTCTGAAGAAGATAAGCGAGGAAGCCTACAGCAGTCCCGAGGTTGTGAAAAGCGCCCCCCACAACACCGCTGTCAGGAGAGTTGACGACGTTTTGGCGGCTAAGAAACCCGTCCTCAGCTGGAGGATGTACCTTGAGCTGAAGGAGAAGGGCGAAGTTGATTACTGAGCCCTTTCCCTTTTATGTCCTTCTTTAATCAGCGCCCTTCGGGGGCTTCTCCAGAGAGAAACACCCACCAAGGGGTAAGTGAGTAAAAACCCCTTCAGAAATGCAATTTGTAAAAAAGCACCTACTTTTCTGCCATCCGTCAAGGACGCTTGAACGAGGGTGAAAGCGGCGCTGAAGCTTTTGGAAAAAGCTTCACCAAAGAAACTTTGCCAAGCAAAGTTTCATCAAAGTTCGTGATGAATCACAATCTTTTGGTCAAACTTTTCGCCAGAAAAGTTTGCTATGGTGGGCCCGGGGGGCTTTGAACCCCCGACCACGCGGTTATGAGCCGCGCGCTCTGACCAGGCTGAGCTACGGGCCCACTACTGGCGCCGCCGCCCGGATTCGAACCGGGGACCGCCGGATTAACAGTCCGGCGCTCTACCAACTAAGCTACGGCGGCTCGACCCAATGTAGGGAACACGGGGGTGATTTATAAATCTTGCGGTGAGCTGCGAAAACTTTATATCCGATCCGGGGTGTGTTTAAACCGTGTCCCTTGCCCCGGTAGCCTAGCCTGGTGGGGCGGCGGACTTGTAATCCGCCGGTCGCGGGTTCAAATCCCGCCCGGGGCTCCACATTTCCAGAGGGGCCATTTCCAGCAAAACCATTGTCGGAATGGCCGCTATTCTCTCCGTTCACGTAACCGGCATCTCCCACTCCAAGAACGTTCTATGAAATGAAACGGGACCCGGGAGATAGGTACCCGTACGGGCGATAAAATTCATACGCTGTTCTGGAATTTTCGTCGGGAAGGTTTAGAGCTGGGTTAGATCTGTCGGGATTGTAGCTAAAAAACTGACCTAATGACAAACTTTTCCAGTATTCGGGCTAAATTCTCCGTTGGGAGAAGCCTCCCTTTCAGAAGAGTCGTTATAAATCTTTCCTTTACTTCTCCCCAGAGAAGTACATTAACGTCCTATTTCCGGCGTGGAGAACGGCTCTTAAACTTTACGCAAGCGATATAAACCCGTTTTGCCCGGATAACACTCGAAAAGCTTATATACCGAAACCCACAGGGGGATAGTGGTATCGTTCTCAAAAAATGTTAAGGGGGCAATTCTCGGTGGCGACGAAAAAGGAGTTTGACATATTCACCCATGAGCTGGTTCCCGAGCACAGAATTCTCAGCGAGGAGGAGAAGGAGGAGCTTCTCAGAAAGTACAGGATTAGAATATCCCAACTTCCGCAGATCAAAGCCTCGGATCCTGCAGTTGTAGCGCTCGGCGCGAAGCCAGGCGACGTTCTCGAGATAAAGAGGAAGAGCCCGACGGCGGGCTATTACTATTACTACCGCCTTGTGGTGGAGGACTGATTCTGAGGGGTGATTGTTATGGCATCCAGGGGATCCACCGTTGTTGAGGTCAATCCCGACGACCTCTGGCTTGTTATGGAGGACTACTGGCGTGAGAAGGGTCTCGTCAGGCAGCACCTTGATTCTTACAACGCCTTCATCGACTACGGCATGCAGCAGGTTATAGACGAGTTCGGTGGCCTCAAGCCCGACATACCGGACTTCGAGGTCAAGTTCGGCAGGATCCGTATAGGCGAGCCCGAGTTTCAGGAGGCACAGGGACAGAGGAAGCCGCTCTACCCGATGGACGCGAGAATAAGGAACCTAACCTACTCCGCACCGCTCTACCTGGAACTCATCCCGGTCATCAAGGGCATCGAGCAGGAGCCCGTCGAGGTCAGGATTGGCGAGCTCCCGATAATGCTCAAATCCAAGGCGTGCCGCCTCTACGGCCTCAGCGATGAGGAGCTCATAAAACTCGGCGAGGACCCGAAGGATCCGGGAGGATACTTCATCATAAACGGCTCCGAGAGGGTTATAGTCTCTATCGAGGATCTCGCCCCGAACAAAACGCTCGTCGAGAAGGACGAGAGGCAGAACAGGATAATAGCCAAGGTTTTCTCCTACAGGCACGGTTATAGAGCCCTCATCACCGTCGAGAGAAGGAAGGACGGCATTCTCTACGTCAACATCCCGAACGTTCCAAAGCCGGTCAAGTTCGTCTACGTCATGCGCGCCCTCGGATTGCTCAGCGATAAGGAGATAGTTGAGGCGGTCAGCGATGACCCGAGGATACAGCAGGTTCTCTTCGACAACCTGGAGGACGCGAGCGACATAACGACGCAGGAAGAGGCGCTCGACTATATAGGAAAGCTCTCCCTTCCGGGCCAGCCGAGGGAGTACCGGCTTAGGAGGGCGGAGCACATCATAGACAACAACCTCCTGCCCCACATGGGCGTTAATCCCGAGGACAGGAAGGCCAAGGCCTACTACCTCGGCATGATGGCCCTGAAGGTCCTCGAGCTTTCCCTCGGCCTCCGCGGAGAGGACGACAAGGACCACTATGCAAACAAGAGGCTCAAGTTAGCGGGAGACCTCCTGAGGGATCTCTTCAGGGTGGCATTCGGCCAGCTCGTCAAGGACATGCAGTACCAGATGACCAAGACCTACCAGAGGAAGGGAGAGAGGTACACCTTCGAGAACATCCAGAGGTTTGTAAGAAACTCGATAAGGCCCGATGTCCTGAGCGAGAGGATTGAGCATGCCTTAGCGACCGGTGCCTGGCCCGGCGGGAGGACCGGTGTCAGCCAGCTCCTCGACAGGACGAACTATATGTCAACCCTCTCCCACCTCAGGCGCGTGACTTCGCCGCTCAGCAGGGACCAGCCCCACTTCGAGGCGCGTGATTTGCACGGAACCCACTGGGGAAGAATATGTCCGACCGAGACTCCAGAGGGTCCGAACTGTGGTCTGGTCAAGAACTTAGCTTTGATGTCTCAGATAACCACGGGCATTCCCGAGGAGGAGGTCAGGGAATACCTCAGGAAGCTGGGCGTCGTTTCCATAGAGGATAGAAGACCGGCCCCGGGTCTTTACCGTGTCTACCTCAACGGTGTTCTCATCGGAACCATCGAGGACGGTAGGGGTCTCGTTCAGAGGATAAGGAACGATAGGAGAAACGACAAGATAAGCGACGTAATCAACGTTGCCATCTACGAGGACGAGGAGGTCAGGGAGATATACGTCAACAGCGACGATGGTCGCGTTAGGAGGCCGCTGATCATAGTCGAAAACGGCCAGCCCAAGCTCACGAGGGAGCACGTTGAGGGGATAAAGAACGGGACGCTCACCTGGAGCGATCTCATCAAGATGGGCGTTATTGAGTACCTCGACGCCGAGGAGGAGGAGAACGCCTACGTTGCAACATGGCCCTGGGAGGTAACGGAGGAGCACACCCACCTCGAGCTTATGCCCGCTGCCATACTCGGTATACCGGCTTCACTCGTTCCCTATCCTGAGCACAACGCGGCCCCGCGTAACACCTATGGAGCGGGCATGGCCAAGCAGAGCCTCGGTCTCGGGAGCGCGAACTTCAGGCTCAGGGTTGACACGCGCGGTCATCTGATGCACTATCCACAGGTTCCGCTCGTTAACTCGCGCATCATGAAGGCGGTTGGTTTCGAGGAGAGGCCCGCAGGTCAGAACTTCGTGGTTGCAGTCCTCAGCTACGGCGGTTACAACATGGAGGATGCCATCATAATGAACAAGGCCTCCATCGAGCGCGGCCTCGGAAGGAGCAGCTTCTTCAGAACCTATGAGGCTGAGGAGAAGCGCTACCTCGGTGGACAGACAGACCGCTTCGAAATCCCCGATCCGACAATACAGGGATACCTCGGCGAAAAATACTACAGGCACCTGGACGAGGACGGCATAATCTTCCCCGAATCAAAGGTGGAAGGAAAGGACGTTCTCGTTGGAAGAACCTCACCGCCGAGGTTCCTTGAGGAGCAGAGCGGCCTCGGCGGTATAATCCTCCAGGAGAGGCGCGAGACGAGCGTTGCCGTCAGACCCAGCGAAAAGGGTGTCGTGGACAAGGTCATAATCACCGAGACCGGCGATGGGACCAAGCTCGTCAAGGTAACCGTGAGAGACCTCCGCATTCCCGAGCTGGGCGACAAGTTCGCCTCGAGGCACGGCCAGAAGGGTGTTATCGGTCTAATCGTTCCCCAGGAGGACATGCCCTGGAGCGAGAGTGGAATCGTTCCGGATTTGATCGTTAACCCCCACGGTATCCCGAGCCGTATGACCGTCGGACAGCTCATAGAGGCCATAGGTGGGAAGGTGGCTTCACTCAAGGGCAGGCGCGTTGATGGAACGGCCTTCATAGGGGAGCAGGAGGAGAAGCTCAGGAAGGAACTGGAGGAGCTTGGCTTCAAGCACAGCGGAAGGGAGGTCATGTACGACGGCATAACCGGCAGAAGGCTTGAGGCGGACATATTCGTGGGCGTCATCTACTACCAGAGACTCCACCACATGGTCGCGGACAAGATGCACGCGAGAAGCAGAGGTCCAGTTCAGGTGCTAACCAAGCAGCCCACCGAGGGAAGGGCCAGGGAAGGAGGCCTTCGCTTTGGTGAGATGGAGCGCGATGTTCTCGTCGGCCACGGCGCGGCAATGCTGCTCATAGAGCGTCTCCTGGAGGAGAGCGACAAGACCGAGGTATGGGTCTGCGAGAACTGTGGACACTTAGCTTTAGAGGACAAGCGTCGCGGTAAGGTCTACTGCCCGGTCTGTGGTGAGGAGGAGAGGATAAGCAAGGTGGAGATGAGCTACGCCTTCAAGCTCCTCCTCGACGAGCTGAAGGCAATGGTGATAAGGCCATCCCTCAAGGTAACCGACAGGGTGTGATGGGTATGCAGTCCATTAAGAAGGTCATCGGGAGTATTGAGTTTGGAATCCTCTCACCCCAGGAGATCAGGAAGATGAGCGCAGCCGAGATAACCGTTCCAGACACCTACGACGACGATGGCTACCCCATCGAGGGCGGCCTCATGGACAAGCGCCTCGGCGTCGTTGATCCCGGACTTCGCTGTGAAACCTGCGGTGCAAGAGCCGGGGAGTGCCCCGGACACTTCGGCCACGTCGAGCTCGCCCGTCCAGTAATTCACGTGGGCTTTGCGAAGACAATTCACCGCGTCCTGGAGAGCACCTGCAGAGAGTGCGGAAGGATCAAGCTCACTGATGAAGAGATAGAGGAGTACATGCAGAAATTCGAGGTCGTCGGCGACAGGAAGAAGGCCAAGGACAGACTCATCAAGGAGATACACAAGAAGGCCAAGGAGAGAATGGTCTGCCCGCACTGTGGTGCCCCACAGTTCCCCATCAAGTTCGAGAGACCGACGATCTACTACGAGCTCAGGAGGGACGAGGAGGGCAACGAGTACAAGCACAGGATGATGCCGAGCGAAGTCAGGGACAGGCTCGAGAAGGTGCCCGACAGGGACTTACCGCTCCTCGGACTCCACCCCGAGAAGGCCCGCCCGGAGTGGATGGTCCTCACAGTTTTGCCGGTTCCGCCGGTTACCATGAGGCCCTCCATCACCCTCGAGAGCGGCATAAGAGCGGAGGACGACCTCACCCACAAGCTCGTCGACATCATCAGGATAAACAACCGCCTCAGGAGCAACATCGAGGCCGGAGCGCCGCAGCTCATCATAGAGGACCTCTGGGACCTCCTCCAGTACCACGTGACAACTTACATCAACAACGAGACCTCTGGAATTCCTCCGGCCAAGCACAAGAGCGGAAGGCCGCTCAAGACCCTCTCCCAGCGATTGAAGGGCAAAGAGGGTCGTTTCCGTGGAAACCTCAGCGGTAAGCGCGTCAACTTCTCGGCGAGAACCGTCATCAGTCCCGACCCAATGATAAGCATCAACGAGGTCGGCGTTCCCCTCGCGATAGCAATGGAGCTCACCGTTCCTGAGAAGGTCACGGAGTTCAACTTCGAAAAGCTCAAAAAGATGGTCCTCAACGGGCCCGAGAAGTATCCCGGGGCAAACTACGTCATTGACCCCGACGGGAGAAGGATACGCCTGATGGAGAACAACCTCGAAACGATAGCCGAGAAGCTGGACATCGGCTGGACCGTTGAGAGACACCTCCAGGATGGGGACGTCGTCCTCTTCAACAGGCAGCCGAGTCTCCACAGGATGAGCATAATGGCCCACCGCGTTAGGGTAATGCCCTACAGGACCTTCCGCCTCAACTTAGCGGTCTGCCCGCCCTATAACGCGGACTTCGACGGTGACGAGATGAACCTCCACGTGCCCCAGACCGAGGAGGCTCAGGCGGAAGCGAAGATACTCATGGAGGTTCAGAACCACATAATCTCACCGAGGTATGGAGGCCCGCTCATCGCTGGAATTCAGGACCACATCTCCGGCGGTTATCTCCTCACGCGCGAGGGGGCCTACTTCACGAGGAGTGAGGTCGAGCAGATGCTCATGTTCGCGGGCATAGACGTGGAGAAGCTCCCCGCTCCGGACAGGGTTGAGGACGGCCTCGAGCTCTGGAGTGGCAAAAGGATTTTCTCCCTCGTTCTCCCAGAGGATCTGACCATCTGGTACCGCAACAAGCTCTGCGATGAACCCGAGCGCTGCGAGGCCCTCGAAAAGCTCATCGAGGAGAAGCTTATACCCGAACCCGAGGAGGTCAGGAAGATAGCCTACGACGGCTTCGTCTACATCCAGAACGGAAAGCTCCTCAGCGGCGCGGTGGACAAGAAGGCCTACGGTAGGGAGGACGGAAAGCTCCTCGACATCATAGTGAGAGAATACGGTGTCGAGAGAGCCAGGCAGTTCCTCGACCAGGTGACGAAGCTTGCCATCTGGGTGATAACCCACAAGGGCTTTACCACTGCGATAGACGACGAGGACCTCCCCGAGGAGGCCATTGAGAGGATAAGGGAGATAATCCGCGAGGCCGAGGAGAAGGTGAACAGGCTCATTGAGGCATACAAGCGCGGTGAACTCGAACCCCTCCCGGGTAAGACCCTTGAGGAAACCCTGGAGAGCAAGATCATGGCGGTTTTAGCTGAAGCACGTGACAACGCCGGTAAGATCGCCGAGAAGTATCTCGGTATGAACAACCACGCGGTCATAATGGCCAAGACCGGAGCCAGGGGTAAGATGCTCAACATCACCCAGATGGCAGCACTACTCGGCCAGCAGTCAATTAGAGGAAAGCGTCTCTACCGCGGCTACCGCGGAAGGGTTCTCACCCACTTCAAGCCCGGCGACCTTGGGGCAAGGGCAAGGGGCTTCATCGTCAACTCCTACAAGAGCGGTCTCACGCCACAGGAGTACTTCTTCCACGCGATGGGTGGAAGGGAAGGTCTCGTTGACACCGCGGTCAGAACTGCGCAGAGCGGTTACATGCAGCGTCGTTTGATAAACGCCCTCCAGGATCTTAAGGTTGACTACGACAGGACCGTCAGGGATCCGACGGGCATAATCGTCCAGTTCCGGTATGGTGAGGACGGAATAGACCCGATGAAGAGCTGGCAGGGCAAGACCGTTGACGTTGACAGGGTTATCCTCAGAACCCTCGTAAAGATGAGGGGAGGTGAGTGAAATGGTCGCAGCTAAGACCATCAGGAGTCTAGTCAACAAGGCCGACCTCCCCGAGAACGTCAGGGAGGAGCTCTACAGCAAGCTCGTCGAGTACAACAGGAAGTACAAGCTCAAGAAGGCGGAAATCGAGACCATCATCGAGGAGACGGTGAAGGAGTATAAAAGGGCCCTCATCGAGCCCGGAGAAGCCATAGGAACCGTCGCCGCTCAATCAATCGGCGAACCCTCAACCCAGATGACCCTCAACACCTTCCACTACGCGGGTGTCGCCGAGATAAACGTCACCCTCGGTCTGCCGAGGATCATCGAGATTGTCGATGCCAGGAAGAACCCCTCAACGCCAATAATGACCGTCTACCTCGACGAGAAGCACCGCTACGACAGGGAGAAGGCCCTTGAAGTCGCGAGGAGGATAGAGGGCACCACCCTGGAGAACCTCGCAAGGGAGATGAGCATAGACATCCTTAACTTCGAGTTCATCGTCGAGATCGACCCGGAGAGGCTCGAAAAGGCCGGCCTTGACATGGAGAAGATCCTGAGAAAGCTTGAGGGATCCTTCAAGAGCGCGGAGTTCGAGGTGGATGGCTACACCCTCATCGTGCGGCCCAAGAAGGCAACGAAGCTCTCAGAGTTGAGAAGACTCGCCGAAAAGGTTAAAAAGCACCGCCTTAAGGGCCTCTCCGGCGTCGGAAAGACGATCATAAGGAAGGAAGGAGACGAGTACGTCATCTACACCGAGGGCTCGAACTTCAAGCAGGTGCTCAAGGTTCCGGGAGTTGATCCGACGAGGACCAGGACGAACAACATCTGGGAAATCGCCGAGGTTCTCGGCATTGAAGCGGCGAGAAACGCTATCATCGAGGAAATCGTCAACACGATGCGCGAGCAGGGTCTCGAGGTCGACGTCAGGCACATCATGCTCGTCGCCGACATGATGACGCTCGATGGAGTCATACTGCCCATAGGCAGGCACGGTATAGTTGGGGAGAAGGCCAGCGTGCTTGCCAGGGCCGCCTTCGAGATAACCACACAGCACCTCTTCGAGGCCGCTGAGAGGGGGGAAGTTGACCCGCTCAACGGCGTCGTTGAGAACGTGCTCATAGGCCAGCCCGTGCCCGTGGGTACGGGAATGGTCAGACTGGCAATGAATCTCCCCCTGAGACCGAAAAGGGAGTAGGGAGGTGTGAGTAATGGTTGATTTCGCCTTTGAGCTTAGGAAGGCTGAGGATACAGGAAAGATAGTCATGGGCGCCAAGAAGGCCATCCAGTACGCAAAGATGGGAGGCGCTAAGCTGATTATCGTTGCGAAGAACGCCAGACCTGACATAAAGGAGGATATACTCTACTACGCCAGGCTCAGCGGTGTCCCCGTTTACGAGTTCGAGGGAACCAGCGTTGAGCTCGGAACCCTCCTGGGAAGGCCGCACACGGTCTCTGCTCTTGCGATACTCGACCCGGGTGAGAGCAGGATACTGGCCTTGGCTGGGGGTAAGGAGTAATGCCGCTGAAACTCAACACAGACCAGATCAAGTTCATAGCGCTCTTCGAGAGCATGACCGGGGCGACCGTCCTCGACTGTCTCATAGACACCAACAGGAACAGGCTCATCTACGTCATCAAGAAGGGTGAGATGGGGCTGGCCCTCGGAAAGAAAGGTGCGAACGTCAAGCGCGTCCAGGGAATGCTCGGGAAGGACATTGAACTCATCGAGCACTCCGACAACCCGGAGGAGTTCCTGAGGAACATTTATAAGAGCCTCGGGGTTAAGGTTAAAAAGGTCCACATCACCGAGAAGAGGGACGGTAAAAAGGTCGCCCTCCTCGACATAGGCCCGCGCGACAAACCCCGGGCAATAGGTAAGGGCGGCCAGAACATCAACCTCGTGAAAGAGTTGATGGAGAGACACCACAGCATTCATGATGTGGTAATAATCTGAGGTGATTATCATGGCTGGAAAGAAAGCCCCCTATGGAGAATTCGCGGGAAGAAAGCTCAAGCTCAAGAGGAAGAAGTTCCGCTGGAGTGACATCCGCTACAAGAGAAGGGTTCTCAGACTCAAGGAGAAGAGCGACCCACTTGAAGGCGCTCCACAGGCCAGGGGAATCGTCCTGGAGAAGATCGCCGTCGAGGCAAAGCAGCCGAACTCGGCCATGCGTAAGGCCGTTCGTGTTCAGCTCATCAAGAACGGTAAGGTCGTTACCGCTTTTACGCCAGGTGACGGTGCCATCAACCACATCGACGAGCACGACGAGGTCATCATCGAGGGAATCGGCGGTCCTAAGGGCGGTTCGATGGGTGATATCCCAGGTATCAGATACAAGGTCGTCAAGGTGAACCGCGTTAGCCTCAAGGAGCTTGTCAAGGGCAGGAAGGAGAAGCCGAGGAGGTGAAGACAATGGCCAGGGAACTCACCGAGCGCTTTTACCGGCCCGAGGAAACCAAGGTCATGGGCAGGTGGAGCGTTGAGGACGTCGTTGTCAACGACCCGTCGCTCAGGCCCTACATAAACCTCGACGCAAGAATACTCCCACACAGCCACGGAAGGCACGCAAAGAAGGCCTTTGGCAAGGCCAACGTTCATATCGTCGAGAGGCTCATAAACAAGGTCATGCGCAGCGGTTCAAGCAGCCACAAGGTTGGCGGCCACTTCATGAGAAGGGAACACCGCTCCCTCATGAGCAAGAAGATGAAGGCCTACGAAGTGGTCAAGGAGGCCTTCATGATCATCGAGCGCAGGACGAAGCAGAACCCGATTCAGGTTCTCGTGAGGGCCATCGAGAACTCCGCCCCGAGGGAGGACACCACCACCATTGCCTTCGGTGGAATCCGCTACCACATGGCCGTTGATGTCTCTCCACTCAGGAGGCTAGATATCGCTCTTAAAAACATCGCCCTTGGAGCCTCAGCAAAGTGCTACAGGAACAAGACCAGCTACGCCCAGGCTCTGGCTGAGGAGATCATAGCTGCTGCCAACAAGGATCCGAAGAGCTTCGCCTACAGCAAGAAGGAAGAAATCGAGAGGATCGCCCAGTCCTCACGCTGAGGGCTGGAAGTTTTCCCACTCATTTCTCCATTTGTACGTTTCCAGATTTCTGTCCCAAAACGTTTTTATGCTCGTTGAGTAAGACAATTTTGGTGAATGTAAGATGGTAACGGTCAAAGTTTCCTCAAAGGGCCAGATAGTCTTACCCAAGGCAATTCGCGAGAAGTTTGGCATCAAAGAGGGCGACGAGCTTGAGGTTCTTGACTTTGGAGACGAGATTGTGATAGTTCCGGTAAAGAAAGACCTGAAGCTCAGGGGGCTTGTAAAGTTCGAGAAACCCGTCAGAGAGATACTCCAAGAAATCCGGAAAGAGGAAGAGGAGCTGGAGGTCAGAGAATGAGGGTCGTCTTGGATAGCTATGCAGTTTTGGCTTACATGAACGATGAACCAGCGGCGGAGAGGGTTGAGGAGTATCTCAACCTCGGGAGAAGTGGGAAGGCCGAACTTTACATGAACGTGGTGAACCTCGGCGAGGTTTACTACATCATTTCGAGAAAGCGGGGAACGGATATAGCAAATCTCGCGGTTGCCCTTATCAGGAGGGAACCGATCAAACTCGTGGTTGCCGATGAGAGACTCGCTCTCATAGCCGGGAGAATAAAAGCCTTCCACAGGCTCAGCTATGCAGAGGCCTTCGCCGCCGCAACGGCAATGGATTTGAACGCCACTCTCCTAACCGGAGATGAGAAGTTCAAAAGCGTTGAGGACAAGGTGAAAATAGAGTGGCTTTGAGTTCCCCATCGTTTTCTGGTTCTCTACGCGAAAAAGGAGAACGCTTGGGTCTACCACATCCTGCCGTGCCTGTCATGGGTGTATGCACCCTTTTCCATTTTTATCCCTACTCAGGTGGTCAATGCCCTTCTCAACTCCCAGTATTATACCCTCCGGGAGGAGGGAAATGGACATAGCTGATTTGGTGCTTCTTTTTGCGTTTGGAAGTATGTTTGGAGTCTGGTACCTTCTGGAAGATATGTGGGGCTCGGATCCTTTAGAATGCAGTAGCAAGGGCTGTGCAAAAAATGGAATGAAAGGTGGGTTAATATTATCAGTTCTCTCAGTTCTTGGGTCGTTTTTATTACAACTAGGCGCATTGATGAAATCACCGGGGGCAGAAGTTTACGCCTTTTGGCCTCTATGGCTACTGATCATTATGTTTGCCGGGACGTTTATTTACGGTCTTTATACATGGCACAAGTACAAGGAAAGATACAAAGGAGCTCCTCTTCCAAGAGGCCGTCGCTAAGGGCGTCGAAATCGGCATGAAAAAGGCGAAAGAAGCCTAAAGCTCGCCTGCTTCTCTTAGAATTCTTTTTACAACCTCATCCGAGATCCTGAAGCCGTTTCTTCTCAGCTCTTCCACGTAGGGAGCAATCTGAGATATAACACCTCTTCTCTTCGCGAGGAGGAGTAAGCCAAGCGTTCCCGCTACCTTCACCCCAAAGCCCCTCGCAACTTTTCTCGCGTCCTTGTCATCGAGAACGATCAAATCAACCTCATTTTCGAGGGCAAACGCTATCGTCTCGGCCTCTCCGTGGTCTATCATCTCAAGCAGAAACTTCACGAGCCTCTGGTTCTTCACCGAGACCCTTTTCAGAAAATCCGCGTTTGCTATTAAGACGGCCTCTTCATGCCCCGCACCCTCAACAACAGTCTCATGATAAACGGCCTCTGTGATATAAACATCATCAAAGAGCTTCTCTAGAAGGTCAAGAAGCCCGAGCTTGGCAAGGAATATGAGCGGGGACGAGTTCACAACTGCCCTCATGAGAGCTCCTCCAGAACCTTAAGGTCGCTCTCAAGCTCTTCCTCGTCATAGGGTATGCCACTCCCTTCCCTCGCGAGGAGTTCAATGAACTCCCACTTGCTTAGACCTGCCAATCTTCTCGCCTGCCCGAAGGAGAGTATGCCCTTCTCGTACAGCCTGAGCGCAAGCTCTATCCTGATTCTCTCCTCAACTTCCTCATCAGGTATCTTTACCATTCCGGGTAGCTCAACAACTATTTTCTTTCCCATCTTCCCACCGGGTTAGCGATTGGTGTCAGGATATTTAACGCCTTCGCCCAGTATATTACCCTTCGGGAGAAGGGAAAT
>NZ_JALUYR010000005.1 GCF_027012695.1 Thermococcus sp. | reverse complement strand
AAAGGCTCGTGAAGATGTGTTTTGAAGGAGCGTTTCAAATCCCATAGGGTATGTTCAAACCCAGATTGCAAGGCTTGGTCTTAGGCACTACAATCTTCGTTTCAAATCCCATAGGGTATGTTCAAACGAGGCGAAGCGCCAAGTAGCTGGTGTTTTAGAGAGTTTCAAATCCCATAGGGTATGTTCAAACACTGGCGGGGCAAGACAAACTACGCAGTGTTTGTGGGTTTCAAATCCCATAGGGTATGTTCAAACCTGCGCCCGTCTTGTGTTGTTTTTATCAGCTCTATATGTTTCAAATCCCATAGGGTATGTTCAAACTGAGATCGCAGTGCAGCTCGCAGAAGCAGAGAAGCGTTTCAAATCCCATAGGGTATGTTCAAACGAAGTTTAGAGCCAGACAAGAGACCGCAAGCTATGGTTTCAAATCCCATAGGGTATGTTCAAACTCGGGGAAGTTTTGCAGGTGGAGTCTAAAAGGGGTTTCAAATCCCATAGGGTATGTTCAAACTCAAGCTCTTCTTGGCTTAACTCTTCTAATCGCTGGTTTCAAATCCCATAGGGTATGTTCAAACCCAGATATACGCCGTCTTTGTTTTTCTTCCACGCAGTTTCAAATCCCATAGGGTATGTTCAAACCTGCTTGCCAGCAATATACACTGTCTTGCCAGCCTGAGTTTCAAATCCCATAGGGTATGTTCAAACTTCTATTTTTATACCAGCTTGTTCAAGTGTGTCTTGTTTCAAATCCCATAGGGTATGTTCAAACCTGTCGTATCCCATATAACTGGTTACTGCACGGAGTTTCAAATCCCATAGGGTATGTTCAAACTTTGTATTTTGCAAGCATCTCTTGGTATTTTTGCGGTTTCAAATCCCATAGGGTATGTTCAAACTCTGATCTGCTCGATCTCGCCAGGCTTGAGTCCCAGTTTCAAATCCCATAGGGTATGTTCAAACATATTGGATATATAGACAAAAAAGTATTTTCATCTTAGTTTCAAATCCCATAGGGTATGTTCAAACCATCTCTTCCTCCTTCTTGTTTTATAAGTTTAGTAGTTTCAAATCCCATAGGGTATGTTCAAACCTGATAGCGGTCACGACGATCACGGCGTCAAGATCTATAGTTTCAAATCCCATAGGGTATGTTCAAAC
>NZ_JALUYR010000004.1 GCF_027012695.1 Thermococcus sp. | reverse complement strand
CGATGAGACACCGCAAGTGGAAAGATTTCTTCCTACCCCCCAAGGGGTGGACCATTATAGGTGAGTTGAAGACCAAACAGGGGGACGTTTGGTCGCTGCTGCAAATCCTCTCGGAGTTCGTACAGGGGTTCGACCTGCTATCGGAGCTGGGTCCATCGGTCACCGTCTTCGGCAGTTCCCGCTTTACACCGGAAAACCCCTACTACCGAAAAGCCTACGAAACCGGCTATCTCCTCGGCAAGGAGGGCTACGCGGTGGTGACCGGCG
Organism: Thermococcus sp.; assembly: GCF_027012695.1. Taxonomy (GTDB): domain Archaea; phylum Methanobacteriota_B; class Thermococci; order Thermococcales; family Thermococcaceae; genus Thermococcus. The sequence continues at coordinate 893 of NZ_JALUYR010000004.1, read as the reverse complement.
GCGGACCCGGTATCATGGAGGCGGCCAACAGGGGGGCGTTCGAAGCGGGAGCCGAGAGCGTGGGGCTGCAGATAGATATCCCCGAGGAGGTCGATAAAAACCCCTACCTCACAAAGAGGCTCCTCTTCAAACACTTCTTCGTGAGGAAAGCGATGCTCCTGCGCTACGCCCTCGGATATATCATCTTCCCCGGGGGGTACGGTACATTCGACGAACTGTTTGAGGCGCTAACCTTAATGCAGACCAAAAAGAGTTATCCCTTTCCCATTCTCCTCTTCGGGTCGGAATACTGGAAACCCCTGGTGGAGTTCATGCGCCGCACTATGGTCGAATTCGGCACCATCTCCGAAGATGACCTCAACTTCTTCCAGATAGTCGATTCCCCCGAAGAGGCGGTTGAAACGATAAACCGCTTCGTGTTGGAAAAGAGCAAGCTACTACCCGAGGAGTTCAACGTAAACCCGAAATTCCGCTCCTTTGTAAAGAGATTGGAACAGAAGTATTCCGCAGGAGAGCAAAAATAAAGGGGGAATTTTTATTTATAGAAATGCCCATCGCTTAGCGATGGGGTTAAGGTAAAAAACGATTCCCCTAGAACCCCTTTATATGCTTCTTGTAGAGCTCAAACCGGTCTTTGATTTCTTCCATAAAGTCCCCGCCCAGTTTCTCGAGGAGCGCGTCGGCAAGCACTATCGCCAGCATAGCCTCGGCAACGACCGAAGCGGCGGGAACTGCGGTAACGTCGGAGCGCTCCCTCATAGCTTTCACCGGCTCTTTGGTCTCTATATCGACGCTCCTGAGGGGCGACATCAGCGTCGGAATCGGCTTCATAGCGATATTTACCACTATCGGCTCCCCGTTGGTGATACCCCCCTCGGTGCCGCCGAGTCGGT
>NZ_JALUYR010000003.1 GCF_027012695.1 Thermococcus sp. | reverse complement strand
AACTCCAGAGGGCTTTGGTGAACGCTCAAATCGAGTGGGACGAGTTCAGGAAGCTGAAGTTCGCGAGAAGGGTAATACTCGACAACGACAAAACCATAAAGCGCTACCTTGAGCTCCTCGGACTTCCGCACCGGCTTGAACGGACGGAAGACCGGAAAAAGGTTATTGTCGTTGATTATCCCTGGAGTGCCGCGCTCTTAACGCCCCTCGGCAACCTTGAGTGGGAGTTCAAGGCCAAACCTTTCTTCACGGTCATCGACATTATCAACGAGAACAACAGGATAAAGCTCCGCGATAGGGGAATAAGCTGGATTGGGGCCAGAATGGGCCGTCCTGAGAAGGCCAAGGAAAGAAAGATGAAGCCCCCGGTTCAGGTGCTCTTCCCGATTGGCCTTGCCGGAGGCCCAAGCAGGGACATAAAGAAGGCCGCGGAAGAGGGCAAAACGGCCAAAGTGGAGATAGCCTTCTTTAAGTGTCCTAACTGTGGTCATATCGGCCCGGAGCACCTCTGCCCCGTCTGTGGGACGAGAAAGGAACTCCTCTGGCACTGTCCAAAGTGCAACGCTGATTATCCCGAGAGTGAGGCTAGGGAGTTCAACTTCCGCTGTCCGCGTTGTGACGTTGAACTAAAGCCTTACGCGGAGAGGGAGATAAAGCCCTCCGAACTGCTCAGACGTGCCATGGACAACGTGAAGGTTTATGGAATAGACAGGCTCAAGGGCGTCAAGGGAATGACGTCGGGCTATAAAATGGCGGAACCCCTTGAGAAGGGCCTTTTGAGGGTTAAGAACGACGTTTACGTCTTTAAAGACGGTACCATTCGCTTTGACGCCACAGATGCGCCTATAACCCACTTCAAGCCGAGGGAAATCGGGGTGAGCGTTGAGAAGTTGAGGGAGCTCGGCTATACCCACGACTTCGAGGGTAAACCACTCGAGAGGGACGACCAGATAGTTGAACTTAAGGTTCAGGACGTTATACTCTCCTATGAAGCGGGAAAATACCTCCTGAAGGTCGCGCGCTTCATCGACGACCTCCTCGAGAAGTTCTACGGTTTACCAAGGTTCTACAACGCCGAGAAGATGGAAGATTTGGTCGGCCACCTTGTCATAGGCCTCGCCCCCCACACATCGGCCGGAATCATTGGAAGGATTATAGGCT
>NZ_JALUYR010000002.1 GCF_027012695.1 Thermococcus sp. | reverse complement strand
GTGAGGGTGTTATCACCGCCGGTGATTTCTTAACCGAAACCGCCGCAAGGGCGGGCTACTGGGCGGTGAACTACAAGTCCTATCCCGCCGAGATTAAAGGCGGATACGCCCAGTCGACCGTCAGGGTTTCTTCCGACAGGGTCTATTCCACCGGCGATAGCTTCGATATCCTTTGCGCCTTCAACGGCGAGGCGGTCGAAAAGAACATGGTCTTCCTCAAGAGGGCTAAGGACGAATCCAAACCAAAAGTGCTCGTCTACGACAGCACCGACTACGAACCGGCGGAGGAGCTCGAGAACGTTATCTACTATCCCGTTCCCCTATCGGAGCTAGCAAAGGACGTAATGAAAGCCTACATCACCAAGAACATCATCGCCCTCGGCGTTCTGGCGGAGCTCTTCGGCATTCCCGAGCAATCGATTAAGGACGCGATTAAGGCCAAGTTCTCCCGCAAGGGCGAAAAAATCGTCGAAATGAACTATAAAGCCTTCGATCTGGGTAGGCAGTACGTTAGGGAGAATCTCCAAAAGAAAGACCCCTACAAATTCCCCGAACCGAGGACTCCCGAAGATGTCGTCATAATGGAGGGTAACCAGGCTATAGCCAAAGGCTCCATAGCTGCCGGTGTTGAGTTTTACGCGGCATATCCGATTACGCCCGCTACCACCGTCGGTAACCACATCGTTATGGACCTCATAAAGAGGGGTGGCTGGCTCTACCAGGCGGAGGACGAAATAGCATCCCTCGGTATGGCTTTGGGCGCGTCGTTTGCCGGCAAAAAATCGATGACCGCCACCTCGGGACCCGGTATTTCGCTCATGAGCGAATTCATCTCCTACGCCGGTATTACCGAGCTTCCCATAGTTATAGTTGACGTTCAAAGGGGCGGTCCCGGTACCGGTATGCCCACCAAGCACGAGCAGTCCGACCTGTTCGTATGCGCATTCGGCGGACACGGCGACTTCCCCAGGGCAATATTGGCGGCCACCACCGTTGAGGACAACTTCTATCTCGCCGTTGAGGCCTTTAATCTTGCCGAGAAGTATCAGATTCCCGTATTCCTCATGACCGACGGAGCGCTGGCAATCAGGTCGGAGGTCTTCCCCACCCCGAAAATCGAGCAGAGACCGGACGGCAAAGTGGTGGTTAAAGGGCACATACCCT
>NZ_JALUYR010000001.1 GCF_027012695.1 Thermococcus sp. | reverse complement strand
ATAGACACCATCAACTTTTACGCGGTCTAAAATAGTTATCACGTATTCTCCCGGCATTAGGTATCCATGGCGGTCCATTTCCCTCCTCCCGAAGGGTAATATGCCGGGAAAATGGGAAACACCTGCCGTTGTCCTCAAAGGAAAAGAGGAAGCCTCATGGCGGTCCTCCGGTAAACAGGGTCGGTGAAATAGTATACCCCCGTGTCTTCGTCCTTCTGCACGATGAAGAGCCCCTCGCTCAGCGTCGAGAGCAACCTGCTCAGGGTGTCCTCAGATATCCCTGTCCCCACCATGTCCCTCCACGAGGCGCCCAGCGCCAGCAGTTTGACAACGGCCCTTACCCCTGGACTCCTTCCCCCCAAAAGGTGCTCCAGCTCCCTCTCCGCCCCTTTAATGGCTTCACCAATGTACCTTTTGACGCCGTAGGGGTTCAGCCAGCCGGGCAAGTGCCGAGCTGTCTGATTGCTTCTCTGATTTCCCAGCACTTTTCTTAACGTCGAGCCTTTTCGCTTTGGCATCAATACCTCCCGAAGTACTTCGGGGGTATCCTTCTTTAAACCGTTCTCCGAGCGCTTAAGGGTGAGGATTCCGTGTTCCCGAATGCATCCCAAAAGTAGTATATTCCCAAATTTCCCTTCTCCTGGAGGGAGAATGTGGAGGAAAGTGTGACCCGTTAATGCCAAACTGAAGCGATGAAAAGGGGGTAATAACCCGCCCAGGTTCATCGGCTCCGCCTTCGGCGGCACTCCCCGAGCAGGAGATGTTGGGGTTTCTCCCTAAAAAGGCTTACGGTTCCCTTTCGTAGCGATGCTCGCGCTTGATGACAAAGTAGTAACGCTCCTATCGGCTCTGGGAGAAAGGCGACGGTTATCCCGATGGCCTTCTCCACTCCCGGCATTCTCCCCTGCCTTGTCACAGACTCGATGGTCACTCCGACGATTGATAGAAGCGTTAATATGCCCTAGACAAACAGAAGAACCCCCCGTATAGTCGGCGTTTGACCTAAAAACCACCGGAAGAATGATTAAAAATGGGAAAGGTCACTCCTTCTTGAGCCTCTCGTCCTTTTTAACCCACTCCTCCAGGACGTCCCTGAGCTTGGGCTGGCCGATCTCCTCGAGCTCGTAGCGGACCCTTACAGCGGGTTTGTTGAGCTTCATGAACCTGCGGAGGTCAACGGGGGTCCCCATGATAACCACATCCGCATCGGCCTTGTTGATGGTCTCCTCGAGCTCCTTAATCTGCTTCTTGCCGTATCCCATTGCAGGAAGGATGACGTCAAGGTGCGGGTACTTCTTGTAGGTCTCGACGATTGAACCTACTGCGTAGGGCCTCGGGTCAATGATTTCCTTCGCTCCGAACTTCTTGGCTGCAACGTAGCCGGCTCCGTACTTCATTCCGCCGTGGGTGAGCGTCGGTCCGTCCTCAACGACGAGAACGCGCTTGCCCTTTATGAGCTCGGGGTTGTCAACGAATATCGGCGAGGCCGCCTCGATGACCGTTGCATTCGGGTTGACCTTCTCGATGTTTTCCCTGACCTTCTGGATATCATCGCGGTTAGCTGTATCAATCTTGTTGATGATTATGACGTCAGCTGAGCGGAAGTTGGTCTCACCGGGGTGGTACTTGAGCTCGTGGCCGGGCCTGTGCGGGTCGGTGACGACTATCCAGAGGTCCGGCTCGTAGAACGGGAAGTCGTTGTTTCCTCCGTCCCAGAGGATTATGTCGGCCTCTTTCTCGGCCTCGCGGAGAATCTTCTCGTAGTCAACGCCAGCATAAACCACCATTCCCCTCTCGATGTAGGGCTCGTATTCCTCGCGCTCCTCGATGGTGCACTCGTACTTGTCGAGGTCCTCAAAGCTGGCAAAGCGCTGGACGACCTGCTTTCTAAGGTCTCCGTAGGGCATCGGGTGTCTTATCGCCACAACCTTGTAGCCCATCTCCTGGAGGAGCTGGGCGACCTTTCTACTCGTCTGGCTCTTTCCGCAGCCTGTCCTGACGGCGGTAACGGCCACCACCGGCTTGCTGGACTTGAGCATGGTGCTCTTTGGACCGAGGAGCCAGAAGTCGGCTCCAGCGCTGTGGGCCCTGCTCGCGAGGTGCATGACGTGCTCGTGTGGAACGTCGGAGTAGGCGAAGACGACGATGTCTATATCGTGCTCCTTGATTATCTTTTCCATGTCGTCCTCGCTCCAGATCGGGATTCCGTTCGGGTAAAGCTCGCCGGCAAGCTCGGGCGGGTAAATTCTTCCCTCAATGTCCGGAATCTGGGTCGCGGTGAAGGCAACGACCTCGTATTCCGGATTGTCCCTGAAGAAGACGTTGAAGTTGTGGAAGTCCCTCCCGGCTGCACCCAGGATTAGAACCCTCTTCCTCCTCTTCTCGGCCATTTTTACCACCTCACAGGTTCTGTTCAATCCATGTAATCTCCGTTCTTATAATGGTTTTCGTTTAGTTGGGAAAGATCCCTGCGGAGCCCTTTCGGTTGGAAGTTCAGATTTCCGAAAAACGTTCAGAAAACAACGAAAATTGACACTGTTCGAATTACCTGCGGGCCGGATAATGGCACCTGCTGGTAATCATCCCCTTCTCACCCACAGCGCCCCGGCCATGCCGAAGTAGGTCGGACAGGCGTAGGCATTCTCCTTCAGATGGAATTCTCCAACCCGCATCGCCCCGAGCATTATCATCATCCCCCAGTAGCTGTCCACCAGAGCCTTCCTTACCAGCTCCGCGGGAACGCTGGGAAGCTCTTCGAGGCGGTTTTCGTTTATCAGCTCCATTATTAGCCTGTCGTACTCCTCGCTCTCCTTAACCTTACCATAAGGGCCGTCCTCGCTGTGCCCGTGCCCGTGGTCGGCGCTTATTATCAGCGCGATTTTCTTCTCGCTTTCCTCCAGCACCTTTCCAAGGATTTCTCCTGCCTTCACGAGGGTTTCCCTGTCGACGCCCCTTGAAGGAGTCATCAGGACAAGCGGTTTTTTCTCAAGGAAATGGAGCGGTATAAGTTCCCCCCAGCTCAACGGCCACCGGGAGTACTCCCCGCGGAGCGAGGCAAAGTTCAAATCCACCACCGGAATCCCCGCGCTCTTCTCGGCCCTGTAGATTTTCTCGGCCAGCTCCCTATCGGTTTTCCACTC